>JBQTKC010000215.1:0-9929 GCA_052386575.1 Beijerinckiaceae bacterium | reverse complement strand
CGTCACCCTGGAGCGGATGGCGGCGGCCGCATGAGCGCCGCGAGGCGCGGGGCGCTCAAGGGGAGCGCGACGAGCTCCGGACGGGGGCGCCGCGGCGGGGAGGCGGCGAACTTCGCGGCGCAACACGACGCCGCGGCTCCCCAAACAGGCCTTCTTTCACCGCCGCCGCATCAAAAGCTTAAATTCTTCGAGGTCCCCCGGAGAAAGCTATTCCGCCGGCTCTCGCAGATTCATGCGCCGGTAATCATAGCGGCGTCCGCCATCATCCTCTCCCAATTGCGCAAGACTGTCGGTGATTTCTTGAATGCGCCCATGTTCGGGCGACAAGTGACATACGGGGTCTGCCTCCCGCGCGTCGCCGGTCAGTGCCAGCGCCTGGCAGCGGCAACCGCCGTAATCGATCTCCTTGCGCGGGCAAGAGCGGCAGGGCTCAAGCATCCAATCCGTCCCCCGGAAGGCGTTGAAAGCGGGGGAATTTATCCAGATGTCCTCGATTGAACGATCGCGCACATTCCAAAATTCGAGGCCCGCGATGGTTTCCGCGGCGTGGCAGGGCAGCGCCTTGCCAGACGGCGTGACATTGAGCGAGCGTTTGGCCCACCCGCCCATGCAGGCCTTTGGATAACGCGCGTGGTAATCGGGGATCACATGGTCGATGACGATCATGCCGGCATAGGTCTCCCTCAGCGCTTCGACCTCGGCGATCGCCGCCTCCGCCTCGGCCCGCGCAGGCATCAGGGCGGCGCGATTGAGGAGACCCCAGCCGTAATATTGGGTGTGCGCGATTTCGACCCGCCGGGCGCCGAGCGTGACGGCGAGGCGAACCATATCTCCTGCGCGTAAAATGTTGGCGCGGTGAATGACGGCGTTCACGGTGAGCGGCAAGCCCGCTCGCGTGATCCATTCCGCGACCGACTGTTTACGGGCGAAGGCCCCCTCGTAGCCGGCGATTCGGTCGGCCGTTTGCGCGTCCGAATCTTGAATCGAAAGCTGGGCGTGGTCGAGCCCCGCTCCCGCGAGTTCCTTGATCCGATCCTGCGTGAGGCCAATCCCGGAGGTGATGAGATTGCTGTAAAGGCCTGCTTTCGTGCAATGCGCTACGATCAGGGCGAGATCGTGCCGGGCAGCCGGTTCGCCGCCGGAAAGATGCACATGCAATACGCCAAGGGCCGCGGCTTGCGAAAAAACCTGTTTCCAGACAGGGGTGTCGAGTTCTTGGGCCCGCGCGTCGAGCGCGAGCGGGTTGGAACAATAGGGGCACCCCAGTGGGCAGCGATGCGTCAGCTCGGCGAGAAGCGCGACCGGCGCGGCAGATTTCCCTGGCAAGGCGGTCATAGCTCCACCATTCGCTTGGCCGCGAGCTCTTCCAGCAACGCACGCACATCCGACTCTACTCTTGCGCGGCCGGCGGAAAATTGGGCAGCGAGATCATCGACGATCGAGCTAAAGGTGGCGGTTCCGTCGCAGCGCTTTAAAATCTCTACGGCGATGGCGTCGGTCTTGATTACGCGCTCGGGCGCGAGCAGCAGCCATTCCCCCCGGGTCTCGTCGTATTTCAACCTCACGCCGCGCGCCAGGCGCGGTTTCGACACGGCGTCTGTAAGGCTTGTTCCCGTCATGCCGCTTGACCATGGGCGGCATTAGATCCCGGCATCCAGGCTCCGGGCGGGACGGCCCGCTCGACATAAGCGCTCCAAAGGGCGTCGAGCTGTGCCCATAGCACCGCGCATTTGAATTCGAGGGCGGCGAGGACGCCATCCTGCTCGGCGCGCGTCGCGGCGTTTTGCTTCACGTAATCGAGGGCGAATTCGCTGTCGCGCTTGGCTTGTGGCGGGCGCTGGGAAAAATAGGCGAGCGTGTCTTGGCTGACGAAATCATAATGGGCGAGCATGCCCGCGACCCGCTCGTTGATGATGGCGGGCGAAAACAATTCCGTGAGAGACGAGGCGATCGCCTCAAGCAGGCTTCTCGCGCGGCAGAATTCAACATAAGCGCCGACGGCGAAGCGCGTACCCGGCAATATGCCTTGCGCCGAGGTCACATAATCGCGCGAAAACCCCAGACTATCGGTGAGCTTCAGCCAGCGTTCGATGCCGCCGTCGCCATCCTCGCGGCCGTCGTGATCCTCGATGCGCTTGCGCCATTGCCTCCGGTCCCGGACATCCGGCATCTTTGTCAGGATCGTCGCGTCCTTGATCGGGATCATCGCCTGGTAATAATAGCGGTTGAGTGCCCAGGCCTGCACTTCTTCAAAGGTGCATTGACCGTTGTGCAGGCGGCGATGAAACCGGTGCAAATTGTGATAGCGCTCCGCCCCGATCTGGCGCAATCGGGCTTCGAGCTCCTCGCTGGACAGAACCGGTTTGTGGTTGCTCAAAGCCAGATCTCCATGCCGTCGAAGGCGACCTCCCAGCCGGCGCGCTCGACGGCCGCGCGCTGCGGCGAATCCTCGATCAGGACCGGGTTCGTATTGTTGATATGAACGTATATCTTGCGGCCGATCGCGCAAGACGCGAGCCGCGCGAGCGAGCCGCTTTCGCCGCTCATCGCCACGTGGCCCATGCGCCAGGCGGTTTTCTTGGACAAGTCCAGAGCAACCATCTCGTCGTCCGTGAAAGTGGTGCCGTCGAAGAAAACAAGCGCGGCCCCCGTGAGTTTCCTTACTATACCTTCGTTGATCTCGGCGCAGCCCGGCACGTAGAAAAAGCTCTTGGCGCCGTCGCTAAGCTCGACCCCGACGGTCGCCTCGCTCTCGACGCCGACCGCGACGTTCTCGCCTTCGAGGTACAGAGGAATTTTTCCGGGCACCGCGAACGGCGTCACGAAGATGCCGAGGCCGGTATCCGCAGGGGCATCGAGTTCGGCCACGCGCGTATCGACGAGGTCCTTGTTCAAAACGGCGAAAATCCCCGCGCCCGTCTGCGCCAAGGTCGCGCGGCTTCCAAACAACGCGAAACTTTGTTGCTCGCGGAGGGTCAAAAGCCCGGCGAGATGATCGACGTCGGCATTGGTGACGAAAACGGCAGCGATCGGCGAATGCCTTTTCCCGCCGCGCGGGTGCAGGCAGGGCGAAGCGACGATTTGGCTTCGGAGGTCGGGCGACGCATTCAAAAGCAGCCAACGCTCGCCGTCGGCGCTGATGGCGAGGCTGGATTGGCTGCGCGGCTTGACACGCGGATCGCCGCTCCAGACAAGCCGGCAAACCGGGCAGAGACAGTTCCATTGAGGAACGCCGCCGCCGGCCGCCGAACCCAAGACGAGAATGCGCAAAGCGCGCGCCGATCAAAAGATTTTAACGAAGCGGCGAGCCGGGGCCGTCAGATCTCGGCGGAAAGATAGCTCGTCACTTCCATCCCGGCGCAGATCTCGATGATTACGGGAGTTGTCCAAGTCATGTTAACCTCTGCCTCCACCTCAAGCGTTGCGATTAGCTAGGCGCACGCGTTTCCTTACCCTGAACAGGTTTCGATACTGTCCCGCCCTTATTTAGCATTGGACGGTGCCCGGCGCCATGCCTTTTTTTATTAAACCGAAGCGGAGGCCGCCAGAGAACGGTCTTGAGTTGGTTCAGACTGAAATTCAGGCCGCGAAATAGCGATAGGCCATCCATCCTGTAAATGCGATGGACGCGGCCCAGATGAGCGCGATCACGACAGCGGCGGTGCGGCTTACCGGCCTCTCGGCCGCAAGTGCGGCGGCGGCACGGTGCTCTGCCAAGACTTCAGGCGGTATCAGCGTCACCACCGCCAAGATGCCAAGCGGAACGATCACCACCTCGTCCAGATACCCTAGGATGGGGACGAAATCTGGGATTAGGTCTATGGGTGAGAGGGCGTAACCGGTAACGCAGATTGCCAGCGCCTTCGCGTACCAGGGCGTGCGAGGATCGCGCGCCGCAAGATAGACCGCATGCACATCGCGCTTGAGGTAGCCCGCCCAGTCTTTCAGCTTGTCCGCCATTCAGGTACCGTCTGCCGTGGCAGCAGGAAGCGAAACGAATGGCCCGAGACCCAAAAAGTCAAATGCGCCACGCCGGCGTGACCGGTACTATGCCTCTCGGTCGCAATGGCCAGGAGCCGTGCGTGGATTAGACAAGTACGTAATCGCCCTTTTTCAATGGTCAGAGCCAGCCCCGTTCCGCCGCGGCCTTGGCCTCGAAAGCTTCAATTTTCGCCGCATTTTGCAGGGTTAGGCCGATATCGTCGAGCCCGTTTAAGAGGCAATGTTTGCGGAATGGGTCGATATCGAAGGTGACGGCGCCACCGTCTGGACCGCGAATTTCCTGGGCTTCGAGATCAACCGAGAGCGTCGCATTGGCGCCGCGCTTGGAGTCATCCATGAGCTTGGCGAGGTTTTCCCGCGAAACAATGACCGGAAGAATGCCGTTCTTGAAGCAGTTGTTATAGAAAATATCGGCAAAACTCGTCGAGATGACACAGCGGATGCCAAAGTCGAGGAGCGCCCACGGGGCGTGCTCGCGCGACGAGCCGCAACCGAAATTATCTTCCACAACAAGTATTTTCGCCTTGCGATAAGAAGGCTTGTTCAAGACGAACTCGGGATTTTCGGTTCCATCCTCTTGATAGCGCAGCTCGGCGAAAAGCCCGCGGCCCAAGCCGGTGCGCTTAATCGTCTTTAGATATTGTTTCGGGATGATCATGTCGGTGTCGACATTGGTCATTTCGAGCGGCGCCGCGACGCCGGTGAGCGAAGTGAATTTTTCCATTTTGGTCTCAGCTGACTAAATCCCGCGCGCGCCTTGTAACGTAGAGGTGACCATTGGCGCAATGCCGGCAGCGGCGGGAGCGGCGGCAGGGTTTGGGCGCGGGCGGCGCCGTGCGGGGCGCGCTTCTCGCATT
Organism: Beijerinckiaceae bacterium; assembly: GCA_052386575.1. Taxonomy (GTDB): domain Bacteria; phylum Pseudomonadota; class Alphaproteobacteria; order Rhizobiales; family Beijerinckiaceae; genus Methylocapsa. The sequence continues at coordinate 5,070 of JBQTKC010000215.1, read as the reverse complement.
GCGTCACGATCCGGCGGCGCGGGCTTTCTGCCAGCGTATCATCGGGGCTCCACGCAACAGGACAAGAGTTACGAGGACAAAGCTATCAAAAAAGAGCTGATTCCGAAGACTGCTACCGGTGGTGGCCGCGCGGGGCGTTTGAATCACGGCCCGCATCGCGGCTATCTGCGGGCGCTCGACGACGCTCATCGGTGAGTTCGTTTTTCTTCGGCTCATGATCGCGGAGCACAATCCTGCAGTCGTGAGGACGCGAAAATTGCCGACGCCGGGATGCGCGCCGTGAGTGTTCCGCACTCCGCCGCCAGCAAGGAGATACGCGCGCTGCGTCGCTTACAGCGGGAACAGCCGGAAGCGCGGCATGTGTTCACGAAGATCAACAGAATAGGCTCGCCCATACATGCTGAAACTCCCCGCTTCATTCAGGGTTTTCTCAAAAGCTCCGCCAGCTCCTTCAATTCTGGCCAATTTGGCAACCGTGCCAACCAACGGACGCTTCGGCGGGAGAACAAAGCCTCGATCCGCTTTCCTAGCGCCGCTCGGGAGGACTCGGAGTCCCGCAGCGCCTCGGTCAACCGCGCGATCTGCTGCCTTAGCGCCGGGCTGTACTCGGAGTCCTGCACAACCCCCGTCGTGACCGATTCACGACTGTGAAGACGCGCGACCCGTTCGGCACACGCCGCAAAGCTTTCTTGGCTGAGCAAAGTTGGTAATAAAGGGGCACCTCGAAAAATAGCACTTCCCTCCAGCGCGCAAATCAGATTCAAGAGTCTCATGCTCCGAGCGCGGGAGTTGACATGGGACAGCTTGGCTTCTTCGATTTGAACCGGCGCTACGTAAGTCTCGACGAAAAGAATGATCCGCTGGTAGCGATTGCGGCGATGGTCCCCTTCGAATCCTTCCGGCCGAAGCTGAAGGCGGCGCTGACTAAAGGCGAGCTTCGCAGGAGCGACGCGGAGCGCAAGAGTGCGGCGGGACGCAAGCCTTGGGATGAGATCGTGATCTTCAAGACGTTGGTATTGCAGGCGCTCTACAATCTTTCCGACGACCAGGCGGAATATCAGCTTCGCGATCGGCTCCCTTCATGCGGTTTCTCGGTTTGGGGCTGGAAGATGCGGTTCCCGACGCCAAAAAACTTGTAGCTCTATCGCGAAGCATTGGCGAAGGCGGGTGCGGTGGAAGCGCTGTTTGATCTGTTTGATGGGTTCTTGAAGGCCAATGGCTATCTCGCCATGGGCGGGCAGATCATCGATGCGACGATCGTGTCGGCGCCCAAGCAGCACAATTCGCGCGAGGCTTTTCTGCTCAAGCGGATCGAGCAATTGAGCCATGACTAGATCGCTCGAAGGCTCGGCGTATCGGTGCGCACGATCGACCGATACATGGTGAAGGTATTGGGTCACCTACGCCAAAAATTTGCACGTGGATACGTGGCTTAACACCCAGGCGCGTTCTAAAACGCAACAAGGCGGGGGGAGGACGCCATGGAGGCGCCCTCCCCTTTGGCCAGATTTGCTCGTTTCCACAATAGCGTTCATCGTGGCAGGAATTTTCATCCCTCTGCCGCATCCAATTTCCGATCCGCTCAAACGCTCATCGAGTCCGTTTCCAACGAACCGCGCCCGGCACGCGCTCGGTGGTGCCGTTCATCGCCACCAGCGAGATCGTCATTGTCTGCTCTATGGTCCGCCCATCGTAGCGCTTCTCATGGCAGATTTGCGATACCTCGGCCGTTAAAGATCTTGCAAGTCCACAAAATCTCGAGGCAGTGATACGATGAAGAGTCTTTGCGGCCACAGCGGCGGCGGCAATCCGGAGGGGCGCCGTCCAGTCAGCCAACGGTGACACCTGCTCACAATACAACGAATCGCACCGGCCTTTGCTGATCAATGCTGACCTTCTTTTCGAAGCAAAATTCGTCCAAAGATGCGAAGCCGTCGCTGCACAGTCGTGCAAATAAAAACTCGAACCGGCTTCCTCTTGTGGCCAAGCAGGTCGTTCAATTGACAGGAAACGAGTTTACTCGCGCCGCAGGGCATCAATGGGGTTGAGAGCGGCGGCTCGCCGCGCCGGAAGGTAGCCGAACACTATACCAACCCCAGCTGAGGCGAGGACGGAGATGCCCACGCTTTGCGGCGTAACGATCAACGGCCACCCCGCAGCTCTCGCGACCGCATATCCCCCGGCCGTGCCGAGTACAAGCCCTGCGAGTCCGGCGCCGAGGCAGAGCACGATCGCCTCGGTTAGGAACTGGGCAAGAATATCGCGTTTGCGCGCCCCGATCGCCATCCGCAACCCGATTTCGTGGGTGCGCTCTGTGACCGACACGAGCATAATGTTCATGATGCCAACGCCGCCCACAATGAGGGAAATCGCTGCTGTCGCGGTGAGCAGCCAGCGGAGCTTCTCTTGCGTGACATTCATCAGTTCGACAAATTGCGTCGGGTCCCATACGCTGAACCTGTCCTGTTCGCCGTCGCGAATATGCTTGCGCTCGCGCAACAGTGTCAGGATCGCCTCCTTGACGGCGTCACGGTCCGCGCCGGGCGCGACTTTCATGTCGATCAAGCTGAGCTGATACGCCGCGGCTTGCTCTTTCTGCGGTAAGCGCGAGCGCGCCGTTGTGATTGGAGCATGACATGATTGTCCTGATCCTGCCCGCCAACAGATCCAAGCGGCAAGCGCACGCCAATGACCCGCATGGGCACGCCGCCCATGCGCACGATTTGATCGACCGGCGAGTCGCTGCCGAATAGTTTTTTTGCCACCCTCGCGCCGAGTACGATCACCTTGGCTCCGGAGCCAACCTCGTCGTCAAAAAACCGGCCCTCCGATATCTTTACCCTGAAAACGTTAGCGTACGAGGCGTCGACTCCCCAGTACTCAGGTGTCCAGCTCGCGCTTCCCATAACGATCGTGACATTTCCGTCGACTTCCCTGGAGATGTGCTGAATGTAGGGGACTCGCTCCACGATGGCCGCCGCATCCTCGTCAGTCAGAAGCACGACCGGGCCGCGTAGACCGGTGTTCTCCACCTTAAGGGGAGCCGCAACAAGGGCATCGGCACCCAATGCCGCGACCTGGCGTTAGATCATCTTGTTGGCGCCGCCGCCTGCGGCACCCAGCACGATGATGCCCGCCACGCCGATGATGACGCCAATCGCCGTCAGACTGCTTCGCAACGCACTGAGGCGCAACGCGGTAATCGCCTCGTCAAGGTAGCCGACAAGCGTCACTCGTTCACTTCCAGTGTGCTCGCGGGTCGCGAATCTTGGATGATATCTGCAATGAGTTTGCCGTCGCGAAGACGCAACAACCGCCCGGCGTAAGCTGCGATGTCTGCTTCATGCGTGATCACGATAACAGTCAGGTCCTTGGCGTGGAGGCGGGCAAAAAGGCGCATGATTTCATGAGAAGTCTGAGTGTCGAGCACGCCGGTCGGCTCGTCGGCTAGGATGATCCTCGGATTGTTGATGAGGGCGCGGGCAATGGCCACACGCTGCTGCTGCCCGCCAGAAAGTTGCGCCGGCTTGTGATCCAGGCGCTGCCCTAGGCCCACCTCCACGAGCAATGCGCGCGCCAGCGCCTTCTTGTCGGCGATGGACTCACGCGAATAGCTTAATGGCAGGATCACGTTTTCAAGCGCGCTCATTCGCGGCAGAAGATTGAATTGCCGGAACACAATGCCGACTTCTTTGTTGCGCAGACGCGCGAGCGCGTCATCCGTCATTCTCGCAATGGAAACGTTTCTGATTAAGAGCTCGCCGGCGGATGGCTTGTCGAGCGCACCCAAGAGATTGGCCAAGGTTGATTTGCCAGACCCCGAGGCGCCCATGATCGCGACAAACTCGCCGCGCTTCACCTGAAAGGTTACGTTGTGCAGGGCATGTAGCTTTTGCCCGCCGACGTCATAGGTCCGGCAGAGGCCACGGCATTCGATCATAGACATCATTGCTTGTGTGGAAACCGGAGTTTGATCCATCGCTCATTTCCGGTTGCTGGTGTTTGGGCCGTCCGTGCTTTCCTTGGTCAAGAGTCCTGGCCAGTGCTCGCGGTCTTGGCACTCAGGACCACGGCGTCGCCTTGCCTGACATCCCCACTCAGAATCTCGGTTGCATGATCGCCCCTAAGGCCCAACTGGACCTGCCTTGGGACTAATGTCCCGTCTGCATTCCGTACCCACAATACGCTCTGAGCTGCGCTGGCCGTTTTGGGGCCGACGGCCACTTACGCCGGCGGGTGGAAGCGCAACGCCTCGTTTGGCACGGTCAGCACGTTGTCGCGCCTTGCGCTGACAATTCGCACCGTTGCCGTCATCTCTGGAAAAAGCCGCTGGTCTGGGTTTTGCACCTTAATAATCACCGTATAAGTGATAACGCCCGCGACTTTGGTCGCAGCGAGCCGCACTTGATCGACAGCGCCAGAAAAACTCTCCTCAGGGTAGGCTTCGACGGTAAAGGTCACTGGCGCGCCCCGACGGATTGCGCCAACATCAGCCTCGTCGACTTGCGCCCAAATCTGAATTTGCGAAAGGTCCTGTGCGATTTGAAACAAAATAGGTGTCTGGTACTCCGCGGTTACGGTCTGGCCCTGCTGCATACGCCGGTCGATCACGACGCCGCTGATCGGCGACCGGATTAACGTACGGTCGAAATGGATTTGCGCCTGTGAAACATCAGCTTCGTGGTGGGAGACGGCGGCTTTGACCGATTCGAGTTGGGCGCGCGCCATGACAAGCTCTGCCCGCGCCAAACCCATTTGAGTTTCCGCGGTTTCGCGCTGTTTTTGCGACACTACCCCACGCGGGGAGAGAACCTCATACCGCGCCGCGTCCCGCGTGTCCTGGGCGAGCTGCGCCTCGGCTCTTGCCACTGCCCCCTCGCGCAAACCAATGTCGGCCCTAGCTATTTCAAGATTAACCTTGGCGGAATCCAGTTTGGCATGATCTAGAGCGGACTCCGGTCAAGCTGTATCATATCCGCGGGCTTTGAAGTAGTTTTGGCATTCGGCGGGCTTGAAGATGCCGGCGCAGGCGTCGAGCGCGCGCATCAAGCCGGCGGCGGTTCGCTCCGC
>JBQTKC010000214.1:0-2055 GCA_052386575.1 Beijerinckiaceae bacterium | reverse complement strand
CGAACGCCGCTGGTAAGCTTTGGATCGTCACGCAATGTGGCATTGGGGGTGCTCCTTGACGGTGAGTCTCGACAACCCGCCCGAGTACCCCCTCTCACCGCTGACACAAACTCCCGTACATCACCGGGCATCGGGCAGGCTCGCGTTATTGAACACAAGCCATAATAATGAATATCTATGAATAATGGTTGATTTTATCAATTATCACCATTGAATTGCACACCTTTTGGCGGTTTTGGCAGTTCCTCAAGTAGCAGCATCTGACGAAACGAACGTCGCCCGGCGGCTTTCGCCAACGAAACCACGTTCTCTTGCGGTTGCGCGGCGAGATAGGAAGCCCAGGCATCCATAAGTTTGCGGCGCTTTTCCAGCGCATCGCCGCGCCGATAGGCTTGCTCCGCCTTGTCGCCAATGACGTGCGACAAGGCCGCCTCGGCAAGTTCCCTCGGGAACGATGTCTTATCACCCGCCCAGTCCCGGAATGCCGAGCGGAAGCCGTGCACTGTGGCTTCAACTTTCATCCGCCGCAAGAGCGCTTCAAGCGCCATGTTCGACAGTGGCTTCCCTAGCTTCTGCCCAGGAAAAACAAAGTTGCCCTGGCGCGCTCCGGCAAGCTTTTCGATAATCTCCAGCGCGGGGTCGGACAACGGCACGCGATGTTCCCGTCCAGCCTTCATGCGGGAAGCCGGAATGATCCATAGCTGGTTTTCGAAATCGAATTCGTTCCATTGCGCACCGATGATTTCGCTTGTCCTCGTTGCCGTCATTGTCAAGAACTGCAACGCCAGCGCGGAAATGGATTCCTGTCCGGCAAGCCTCGCCATGAACGCGGGAACCACGGCATAGGGCATTGCCGCATGATGGCCCCGCGTCAGCTTTGCGGGCTTAGGCAGCATCAGCTGCAGGTGTCCTGCCCAGCGGGCGGGATTAGGACGGTGCGCGTCGATATGGCCGGCAACACGCGCCGCATCAATCAGCCTCGATGCGCCCGCGAAGGCGGGAAGCAGTTTCGGGCTTTGCCTGCCAAATAGGTTGCAACACTTTGAGAATGTCTTGCGTGTCCACTTCGTCAATGGGCATGTTCCGCAAAGGCGCCGCGTAGGTTTCAAGCGTCATTCGCCACTGCGCGCGATGCTTGGGGTTGCGCCAGCTACCTTCTTTCGAAACAAGCAAGGCATCGGCGCACGCCCCAAACGTCTTGCGGCCTTCGCGTGCCCGCCGCACGGCTTCGCGCCGTTCCAGCGGATTTCTGCCGCGGGCGAGATCTTCCCGGCACTCTGCTGCAAGCTCCCGCGCGCGCCCGAGGCTCACTGTCCGGGCAGAACCAAGGCCAATCTCTTGCGTTCGCCCGTTGCGGCAGAACATGAAAGTCCACCGCTTGCGCCCATCCTTGCCTATTGAAAGCATAGTCCGCCACCGTCGCGGTGGCGGCCAGGTTTCTTGAGCGTCGCCACGGCGCGCGCCGAAAGCCGCTTCTCAATCATTTGCAAAAATCCATCTCGCTTTGGCCCCTGTTTCGGCCCCTATTTGCGAAGTGGATTACAGCGAACAAATGCGAACGTGAATAGACTTAAAATTCGTCACAAGATTGATTTTAAGATGATTATTTGACGACAATGAACGAGCCGAAACGATAGTCTGGCGGAGGAGTGTCCGCTAAGAGTCTTGCATAAATATTTGAAATATAACGTAATTAAATATAGCCGCGTTCAAGTATATCCTAGTACACGTCCTAGTTACGCGAATTTCTGGCTAATCGCCGATCGAGCCTGTGAGCCAGGCTTCCCATTCCTCGGCCGCCGTCAAAAGCGCTGGCATGGCCTTGGCGCGGATCGACCACACGGGATCATTCGCGGCCGGCGTCAGATCGGCCTTGGTGGAGAGATAAGCCAATTCGGCCTTGGCGTGGATCGGCCGCGCCAATAGGGTGATTTCAGATTGCGCATATTCGTGATCCCGGCCGGGGCGCGCGTCGGCGGCCGCGGGAATGGTAACCCCCGTGCATAAATGCGAGCGCGGCGCGGGGAAGAACCAACCCGGCCGGGGGACATACAT
>JBQTKC010000213.1:0-7989 GCA_052386575.1 Beijerinckiaceae bacterium | reverse complement strand
AATTAACAAGGCCCAAGCTGCAAACAATTCCCCGCTACCAAACTTTTTTCGCTGTTTGCGTATTGCTGGCAATTTGCTTTTTTCTACCATATATTTTTCACCCGCTTAGTGAAAACAAAAATCGGCCGGTCTCGCCGCCGAACCCGCCTCCGTCTCTTCCGCGCTCCCAGACAAGTTGGTATGTGATGCTTGGATCATTCAATGCAAACAATGGAGACTTTGCGGTTAGCTCCGCAAAAAGCGTGCAAAATAAGGCATCTGAAGAATGTCACGTTTCCGCACGGACTGAATTGACGGCTAAAATAGAAGGTTTCACGCCAGGTTATGTGTCAACGTTCCTCGGGCCGTACGAAACTCAAGAAGATGCGGTGGCAGACAAGGAAAAGGTTCTGCCGTGCATGCCTGACGCGTACATAAAGAGCATCAAACCGTAGAATATGAACTCAGGTACATGCGTCAGGTGATCAATTGTTCGCGTGGAGATTCCCCATATGACAATCGGCGATCAACCTATGTCCGCTAACGCTAGACTTTGCGTCCAAATTGACAAATGAGTCTGTTGTGCTCCAGCATGACCCATCATGTCGCCATCGTCGAAGAGGAAGAAGGCAAGGCTATCGGCGTCTGGTTCCCCGATTTACCGGGCTGCGTCTCGGCGGGCGACACGCTTGACGAGGCCATTCAGAACGCCGCCGAGGCTCTCGAACTCTGGGCCGAGGCGATGATTGAAAGCGGCCAAGAAATTCGGCCGCCTCGAAGCCTGACCGATCTCAAGGCCGATACGGATGTCGCCCTGGAATTGGCGAACTTCATGGTCGCGCTCATCCCCTTCCCCGAAGGCTTACGCCGGCGCGAGCCATATCCCGTCGCTTGCGACGGGCGTTCTACCGAACGCCCTTTGGCTCGCGTCCTTGACAACATCGATCCACTCGCCAAACTCGCCGCCAAGAGATGAATGGCAAGCCGCGATTTCATCTAGCGGCGCCTGAAATCCCAAGTTCAGGATTTTACATTTTATATCGCGCCGGATCATCTCGGCAGCGCGCATGAGATCACGGACTCCACCGGCGCGGTCGTGTGGCAATGGCGCCCCCATCCCTTCGGCAATGGCGCCCCAACGGGCAGCTCCGCCTACGACGTGCGCTTTCCGGGGCAGCTTGCCCGCGCGGCGGCGCAACTGCCGTGCCGGGACGCATGCTCCATTGCGGCGGGCGCGTCGCGACGTTCCGCGCGGTCGCACTCGCTTTAGGCCGCTGTATGTAAGAGTCCTCTATCCCGCGCGACGCCCCAGCAATCCGATTGACCAATTGCGAAACCAGCCTGGAAAACTATCCCTACTCCTCGACCTTTTCGCCGGCGTTCGCCCATTCCTGAAAGCCGCCAGGGTAATGCGCGCGGACATCGCCGCGGCCGGCTTCTTGCGCAAGCGAGAGCGCGGTGAGCGACCGTTTGCCGGAACGGCACGATAAAACCACCCGTTTTCCGGGCGCGCTCGGCAGCGCCTTCGGATCAAAATTTTGCAGCGGATTGAGGATCGCGCCGGGGATACGGCCGGCGGCATATTCGTTGGGCTCGCGCACATCGACAAGAAGGATCGAGCCGTCGGCGAGCCCCTTCTTCAATTCGTCGATAAAAACGTGTTCCACTTGCCGCGCGGCCATGAACAAGCTCCAAATTTCCGCGATCGTCCCCGCCGCGCCAACTTCGCAAATGCTTCGGGCTCATGCAAGACGATTGTCGCGCCGGATGAGAATTGTTTCGGCCGCCGCGAGATCGGCTAAAACGTTGGCGTTGAAAAAGGGATCGTAAGGCTCAATTGGCCACTCCACAATGGCGCGGCTGTAGTTTTGCGAGAATGCCTCGACCTTGCACACGTTCGCTACGACGAGGGCGTGGCGGAGATCGACTCTGAGCGAGACCGGCCAGAGCGCGACGGTGTGATGCGTCCTTTCGCCCGAACGCGCGCAGGCGATGAGAGCGTTGTCTTTCGCCCTTGTGTCCAAGAGTCTGGCGGCGAGATCGCCCGGCAAGAACGGCGTGTCGGCCGGAACGCTGATCGCGGCAGCGGCGTCCGGGCGATGCGCCGCGATCCAGTCGAGCCCGGCGAGAATGCCCGCGAGCGGGCCCTTAAAACCCGGGACATCATCGGCAACGACAGGCAAATCAAATCCGCCAAATCGTTCTGGATCGCCATTGGCGTTCAACACGAGGCCTTCGCACTGCGGCCGCAACGCGGCGATCGCATGGGCTAGAAGGGGTATTCCGCCCAGCTTTCGCAGTGCCTTGTCGCCGCCGCCCATCCGGCGCGCCGGTCCGCCCGCGAGAAGGATGCCAACACAACGGCCCGTCCGCATCAAAATCCGGCTCCCAGCCCCCGCCTGGCTTGCGCCGGAGCCGCCTCAATCACGCGGGCTCAAGCAAGGCGCCTAGAACCTATACCAGACTCCCGCCATCGGCCCCAGCTCGCGTCCGGCGTTGATCCCCGCGACCGTGATAAAGCCGCCGAGCTGCACCGACCAGTTTGGCGCGATGTCGTAAACTAGACTTGGCTGCAGTTTGGTCCAGGAAACATGCCCGAACTGGAGAGAACCGTTCACAATCGACGTAAAACTCTGCAGCAGCACAAGACATCGCGGCCACGGGCGCAGTCCCATCGTCAGATCGACCCGCCATTCGCCCGGCTGACCACCGGCGTAAAAGCGATAACCCGCCTGCGCCTCGACGAAACCCTCCATTGTCGCGACGACGACATTGCGCCCAACCAAGCCCCGGATGTCGAGGGCAGCGGCGCGGCGGACCCCGAACGGTCCGAGCGAATCGGCGAACGAGCCGCCCGGGGAGCGCAAACCAGCTTGCAACGAAACAACGCTCGCATCGGAGCGGTAGAGCCCGACTCTCGCCGCGACCTCGCTCTCGCCCACTCCATTGTAGGACTGCCCCGGAGGGGGGTTTTTAATGCGGTCGTAGGCGGGCGACGCGACCAAGGTCAGCCAGTTTGTCAGGCCGTACTCGATATAGGTTCCAAGTTCGAACTTTTGATAGGACGGTACCGGGATGAGGTGCCCTTGCGCATCGAATGCACGGGTGGAATCCGAAAAAAACGTGGTGACAATGACCTGGCCGTTGCCTGGCGGCAAAAGCCAGGCGCCGCCAAACGCCGCCTCGGTGCCGGCGCAGGTGAGCAAGCAGGAAGCGGCAATGCGCGCGAAGGGAAAGCCCGGGATACGCAATGGAAAGCCCCTTCACCCGGCCCGGAGATGAGATGACTTTCGACATATGACAAAATACTGTCGTCATTTCACATATCAAATTCTAGCCGGATTTGCGGCAAAAACAAATCGATTTGATTAAATTCGTTTGCGGCGGCCGCGGCGCCCTGGAGAGGCATGACCGGGACCGTTCGGCCCGAGTGGACCATAAAACGGGCGTCACGGTTCGCGCTGGCGATGGGCGGGGAATGTAACCGAATAACGCCGGGCCAGCTGGCTGTTCTTCAATTTAGTTTGCGCACTGCCGTAGCCCAAAACCCTTAGGCGAAGACAAAAGCCAACGGGGTATTCACCCAGCGACGACAAAACTCTCCAACACCATTTTGCGCCCGGCCCCGTCGAAATTGACGGTGAGTTTGTTGCCGTCCACGGCGGCGACCGTGCCGGCGCCAAATTTCGCGTGAAACACCCGCGCCCCCGTTGCAAAGGGTGAATCCGCGCTCGAGCGGGCGATCGCTTCTCCCTCGATCTGCCCCGGGCGGCGCCGCGCCCGGCTTACTTGCGAACTCCAGGGATTGCCCCGTGTCGAGACGCCTCCGCGCTGCTGCGCGCGCCGCCACCCAGGCGTCGCATAGGACGACCCATAAGCGTCCATATTGGAAAAACGCGTTTGCGCATAGCCGCCATAGGCCGAGCCTGTCGCCGCCGCGACGACTTCGACATGAGTTTCCGGAAGTTCGTCGAGGAACCGCGAGGGGGTCGTGGTCTGCCAAAGCCCGCGAATGCGGCGGTTGGTCGAAAAGTATATTTTCGCCCGGCGCTTGGCCCGCGTGAGGCCGACATAGGCGAGCCGGCGCTCTTCCTCGAGCCCGGCGCGGCCCAAATCGTCGAGCGAGCGTTGATGCGGGAACAATCCTTCTTCCCATCCGGGCAAAAACACGGTCTCGAACTCAAGCCCTTTCGCCGCGTGCAAGGTCATGATCGACACGCGGGCGCCAGAATCGGTGTTCGCGTCGTCCATCACCAGCGAAATATGCTCAAGAAAACTGCCAAGGTCGGGAAACTCCTCCATCGAGCGGACGAGTTCCTTGAGATTTTCGAGACGGCCTTCGGCATCGGCGGTCTTCTCGTTGCGCCACATATCGGTATAGCCGGATTCTTCCAAAATGGTCGCGGCGAGCTCGCCTTGCGGCTTAGCCTCGGCCATACCCGACCAGCGGGAAAAATCGGCCAAAAGATCGCGCAAGGTCTGGCGCTGCCTGGGATGTAGCTCCTCGGTCTCGACGATTGTTTGGGCGGCCTGCATCAAGGGGATGCGCGCGCGCCGCGCATGATTGTGAAGGGCCTGCAAGGTGGCGTCGCCGAGGCCGCGTTTGGGCAGGTTGAAGATGCGCTCGAAGGCAAGATCGTCGGCGGGCTGCGCGGTACAGCGCAAATATGCGAGCGCATCGCGGACCTCGGCACGCTCGTAGAAACGCGGACCGCCGATCACCCGGTAAGGCAGGCCAAGGGTGATGAACCGCTCTTCGAATTCGCGCATCTGGAACGATGCGCGGACAAGGATGGCGATCTCGTCGAGGGCATGGCCCCTGCGCTGCACTTGCTCGATCTCCTCGCCGATCACGCGGGCTTCTTCCTCCGAATCCCGGACCTCGGTGACGGTTGGTTTCTCGCCAGATTCATCTTCGGTGAAGAGGGTCTTTCCGAGCCGGCCTTCGTTATGCGCAATTAGACCCGCGGCGGCTCCAAGGATATGTCCGGTCGAGCGGTAATTGCGTTCCAGCCGGATGATTTTCGCGCCCGGAAAATCGGTCTCGAAGCGCAAGATGTTATCGACCTCGGCGCCGCGCCAGCCATAGATCGACTGATCGTCGTCGCCGACGCAACAAAGATTTTGGCGCCCCTGCGCGAGCAGTCGCAGCCACAAATACTGCGCCGTGTTGGTATCTTGATATTCATCGACGAGCATATAACAAAACCGTTCCTGATATCGTTTTAGGATTTCTGGATTTTCGCGAAAGAGACGCACGGATTCCAGCAAAAGGTCGCCAAAATCGGCGGCGTTGAGAATTTTTAGCCGTTCCTGATAGAATTTATATAAACGCGCGCCCTTGCCATTGGCGAAAGCCGCCGCTTCGCCCGCTGGAATGCGCGAAATGTCTAGGCCGCGATTCTTCCAATTGTCGATTTGATGCGCGAGGGCGCGGGCGGGCCAGCGCTTGTCGTCGATATTTTCGGCTTGCAGCACCTGTTTCAACAAGCGGATCTGATCGTCCGTATCCAGAATGGTGAAGCCCGGTTTCAAACCCGCAAGCTCGGCGTGGCGGCGCAAAATCTTGGTCGAAATCGCATGAAACGTGCCAAGCCACGGCATGCCTTCGGCGACCGGCCCGGCGAGTGTTTCGACCCGTTCCTTCATTTCCCGCGCGGCCTTATTGGTGAAGGTCACGGCGAGGATTTCATGCGCGCGGGCGCGGCCTTCGCTAAGGATATGCGCGATTCTCGTGGTCAGCACGCGGGTCTTGCCGGTGCCGGCGCCGGCGAGCACGAGGAGCGGGCCGTCGATCGCCTCGATGGCTTCGCGTTGCCCGGCATTCAGCCCATCGAGGTAATGGCGTGCGCCCGCCCGCGCGCGGGCGGCGATTCCGTGCGGCGCCGGCGCCTTTGGCAGGTCAAGCGAAAGAGCGTTGGTCAAGGATTTGCGGCTCCTCTAACGTTCAAATGGGAATTACCCGCTCACAAGCGAATCATGTGGCGTGTGTGCATTATGCGCCAAATTTCCTGGCGCCAAAGCCGAGTCATATCGCCCTCCGTTGCGGGAGAGGGTTGCTCGACTATGATGGAAGTGCGGCACCCCTCAAATAGGGGGTGCGGCAAAAGCGGTTTCGCGCCAATCAATCCGGGTGCTGCGAGAATTGCGGCGCGGCGAGCGGCCGATGATGAGCCATCGTAATGAAAGGGGAGATTGGCTATGATGCACTGCAACAAAGGTATTGGAAGACGCGCCTTAGGGGCGCGGGGATTTTTGGTCTTCTGATCCCCTTACCGATCCAGTCACGCTCCAGATCGGCACGTTCACCACCACAATCCCGCCGGGCTCCTTCAAAAAGCAACAGGACGGGACTTTCACCTTCCAGGGGCTAATCCAGGGCGTGGGGATAGGCGCGCTGATCAAGCAGACTGGCACCTTGCGATATGTGTTCGTAGCCCAGGCACGAGGCGCCCACTTGACCTGAACCGTGTACATGGTTTGCGCGACCCTGGCCATCGGCGGCGGCGGCAGCTTCAGCAATACCAACAGCGGCGCGACCTCGGTCACCGCCGATATATCCCACTAAAACGCGGGCCTTCAAGCGTGCTCCGGTCCAATGGGACCGGAGCACGCGCGCGCCAGCCGGTGCCGCGGCGGTAGACTCCGCTCCGCCAATCGATCATATCGATTGGCGGTTACGCGCAGGCGCGCCGCCACGCCGGCGTTTTAGGGACCGCCTCGCTTGCGGCGCTCGCCAGCACGATCGCCTACAAGTCTCTGTGAATGGCTGGATTTTGCTGTCCGCGCCGCTGCCTCCGGCCTACAGGAAAGCGCACTCATGTTGCCGGCGCCTTTGCGGGCCGCACTTACATAAGACCGGGTCCAAGGCATGGAAGACGAGGAAGCCAATCGCTTTTCCGCGCGCGCGGCGCGCTATGTGCGGGTCGGCGCCAATGCCGGCGGGGTCGCGGCCAGGATGGCCAGCGCCCGCCTTCTCGGTGGGGGCGGTGCCCCGGGCAACCGCGCCGTGGCCTTGGCGCAAGCGCTCGGCGGCCTCAAGGGGCCGGTGATGAAGGCCGCCCAGTTGATGGCGGGCGTCCCTGGTCTTCTGCCGCAAGACTATATCGACGAATTGCGGAAGCTGCAAAGCGAGGCGCCGCCTATGGGCGCGGCGTTTGTCAAGCGGCGAATGCAGGCGGAGCTCGGGGCGGATTGGCGATCGCGGTTCGCCACGTTCGACCTCCATCCCGCGGCGGCGGCGTCGCTTGGCCAAGTGCACCGGGCCTCCGCCAAGGACGGCGCCGCGCTTGCCTGCAAGCTGCAATATCCGGACATGGCATCGGCCGTCGAAGCCGATTTGCGGCAGCTCGAAATCGTGTTCGCGCTGCACAGGCACATTGGTTCGGTCATCGACACAAGGGAAATGACGAAAGAAATCGGCGACCGCGTCCGCGAGGAGCTCGATTACCGTCGCGAGGCGAAGCACGCCGCGCTTTATCGCGATATTCTTGGCCATGTCGAGGAGGTTCGCGTGCCTGGCGCGCGGCCGGAACTTTCAACCGGGCGGCTATTGACGATGGAGTGGCTCGAAGGCGGCAAACTGCTCGACCATAAAAATGCCGGCGAATTTTCGCGGAACCGCATCGCGGAAGCAATATTCAAGGCCTGGTGGATTCCGTTCAGCCGATTCGGCGTCATCCACGGCGATGCGCACCATGGCAATTATACGGTATTTGGCATGGCCGGAGACAAGGACGCGCAAGGCATAAACCTCCTCGATTACGGGTGCATCCGTATTTTCACCGCCAAATTCGTCGGCGGCGTCGTTGATCTTTACGAGGGATTGCTGCACGAGGATTTCACCCGCACCGTGCACGCCTATGAAACCTGGGGTTTTCGCGGTCTCACAAAGGATCTCGCCCAAACCATGAATATCTGGGCGCGGTTCATCTATGCTCCCATGCTCGACGACCGGGTGCGCAGCGTCGCCGATGGCGTCGCGCCGGAAAAATACGGCCGCAAGGAAGC
>JBQTKC010000212.1:0-1520 GCA_052386575.1 Beijerinckiaceae bacterium | reverse complement strand
GGCGCGCTCGGCGTCCTCGAAGCGGCGCGAGGGGACGCAGGCTTCGCTACGCGTCGGATTGTCTTTTCTGAACCCGGCACGGCGGACGTCGATAATCTCTACGCCCGGTTTGGCACGCGCGGGCCCTTTCTCGTCTTCGCCGGCCATACCGACGTCGTACCCGTGGGCGAGGCCGCGAAATGGCGGTTCGACCCTTTTTCGGGAGAGGTCGCCGATGGCGCGATATTTGGACGCGGCGCCGCCGATATGAAGAGCGGGGTGGCGGCCTTCGCCGCCGCCGCCATCGATTATACCGCGCGGCATGGATCACGCCATGGCTCGATCGGGCTTCTCATCACCGGCGACGAGGAAGCCCTTGCCGTCAATGGCACGGTGAAGCTGCTGCGCTGGGCTTATGACAAGGGCGAACGTTTCGACCATTGCATCGTCGGCGAACCAACGAGCTCGGAAGTCCTCGGCGACACGATCAAAATCGGCCGGCGCGGCTCGCTCAATGCCACGCTCGTTGTCGAGGGACGCCAGGGCCATTCCGCTTACCCTGAGCGGGCGGACAATCCCATTCCAAAGCTCGTGGGGCTGCTTGCCGCCCTAACCGCCGCGCCGCTCGATTCCGGCACGGCGCATTTCAACGCCTCGAATCTCGAAATCGTATCGGTCGACGTTGGCAACCCCGCGTTCAACGTAATCCCGGCGCAGGCGCGTGCACGCGTAAACATACGCTTCAATGATTTATGGTCGCTTGCGACGCTTGCGGCGGAGCTACGGCGCAGGCTTGACTCCGTGGGGACGAAATTCACTCTCGAAATCGAGCCCTGCAATGCGGTAGCGTTTTTGTCGAAGCCCGATTCTTTCACCAGACTCGTCGCCGATGCGGTGGAACGGATAACCGGACGCCGCCCGGCGCTTTCGACGTCGGGCGGAACGTCGGATGCACGGTTTGTCCGTGCCTATTGCCCAGTCCTCGAATTCGGCCTCATCGGCGCGACCTCGCACATGGTGGACGAGCATGTCGCGGTCGCCGACATCGAGGCTTTGACCGAAATCTATGCGGCGATTCTGGAAGATTATTTTGACTGACCGAGCGGGGCCTCGCCTTGGAGAGTGCTTTTTTGGACAACGTGTTGTTGGAACCCGGTTCGCCAGCGTTCGTTGCGCGGCGCGGCCCGCGCCCGAGGCAAGGACGAAGAACGTGTCGCTGTCCGATGGACTCAATTTTTATTGTTTCGTTTTGGCCGGTTCGCGGTGTGCATGGTTTTGACATGCAGCCGATATTTGGCCAGAGGCCCAGCCCGTAACCGACGCGGCGGCCTGAGAACAGCCGTTACTCGAGCTATCAGCGCGAGGGCGGACCAATTGCCGAAATTGGAGCCCAGATCGAAAGGCCTTCGTTCGCTACTAATAGCCTATCATTATAGGTGACACTTCACGCGGCGTAGCGCACGTGTTTTGCGTGGAAGTATGATTTGACCCGGTTGGGGCGCCTCTGGATGGATTTGAGGATCGACGAGGTGGTCGCGATA
>JBQTKC010000211.1:0-13685 GCA_052386575.1 Beijerinckiaceae bacterium | reverse complement strand
CGCCGGATCCGGCCGTGATGCCGGCCGTGCCAGCGCCGTCGTTGACAATGCTGATCGCCTTGGTGATGGTCACGGGGCCATAGGCGGCCGGGTCAAGCACATCGATTTCGCCGCCGGCGTTTGTCACGGTGAACGCAAAGGCAAAAGTCCGGCACGGGTTGGTGCGATTGCAGGTGCCGCTGTCGGTTCCCGTTCCCGAAACAAAGGTCCGGTTTGGTCCCGCCTGCGCTGGCACGGCGGCAAGACCGCAGGCGAGAAGCGCCGCGGCGATGGCCCGCGGCGACGTGATCCTTGTCATGAAATGCCCTCCAAACTGGACGAAGCGATCCCCGAAACAATCGCGAAGGGTAACGTTGCCGGAGCAGCATACATGGATTGGCGGCATATTGCACTAGGTCCAATGAAAAAATATCAAAAAACAACACTATTTGAAAATTGACGTTAACGGTCAGAGAAAACACATGTGCAAAGGTCCTTGGCAGCCACTCCGGAACGCGGCAGTGCGCGGCATTCCTCGGTCCATTGCTTCATATATCCGAACCGGTTAATCTCGCCTAAGCTGGAGGTGCCCTCATGAATTTCTGCGTAAATCCTGCCCAAAACATGCCGGCCCGCGCGGCCAGGATATTGCGCCCCGCGCGCGCTTTTGTCGTGCTCGCCCTCCTCGGCGCCGGCGTTTCGGGTTGTGGCTACAACACGATCCCCACGCTCGAGGAGCAGGCCAAGGCCAAATGGGGCGACGTGCAGAACCAATACCAAAGGCGGGCCGACCTCATTCCAAATCTTGTCGCCACCGTGCAAGGCTATGCCAAGCAGGAAAAGGACGTGCTGACCGCCGTTGTCGAGGCGCGGGCCAAGGCGACGTCCGTCAAGATCGACGCGTCGCAATTAACCGATCCCGAAATGGTCAAGCAATTCCAGGAGGTCCAGACGCAATTGTCCGGGGCGCTCGGCAGACTCCTCGCGGTCAGCGAAAATTATCCCGACCTGAAATCGAACCAGAACTTTCTCGCATTGCAGTCGCAGCTCGAAGGCACCGAGAACCGCATTTCTGTCGCGCGGCGCGATTATATCGAGGCGATCCGGGCCTATAATACCAGCTTGAAGACGCTCCCGAGCCTCATTTGGGCGGCGACGGTTTTTCGCGGCAACGAGCCGATGGCCGAGTTCGCCGCCAATGCGTCGGCGCAGACGCCGCCGCAAGTAAAATTTTGACGGCAGAACCTTCGATCCACGGGCCCGGCTGGGATGATGCCGTTGGCTAGAGTTTGGCGCCGCGATCGGCACTCTCAAAGCCGTGCCGCGAAATCCGCCGTCGCCGGGCTTTGCCTCGCGGTAATGCTGCTCGCGCTTTTCGCGTTCGTCAACTTGGCGTTGGCCTATGCGTTTCCGCCACTCAATGGGCGCGTTGTCGATTCCGCCAATATCATTCCCCCCGCGGAGTCCGCCGGGATTTCTCCAAAACTTGCTTCGCTCGAGGCCAAGTCCGGCATTCAGCTGGTCGTGGCAACCGTGAAATCGCTCGACGGCGAGGACATCGCGCCTTATGCCAACGCACTGTTTCGCGCCTGGAAGCTCGGCACGAAGCAAAGCAACAATGGCGTGCTGCTGCTTGTCGCGCCGAACGAGCGCAAGGCGCGGATCGAGGTTGGCTATGGCCTCGAAGGCACCCTGACCGACGCCCTGGCGAAAATCATCGTCACCAATGCGATGGCGCCGCGCTTCAAGGCGGGAGATTTCGGCGGCGGGATCGAGCGCGGCGTCGACGACATCATCACGGTTTTGACGACGGATTCCTCGGAGTGGGAAAAACGCCCGGAGCTGCGCATCGTCCGCCAGGATACGACGCTCGATGCCCTCGGCCCCTGGATTGCCCTTGGCCTTTTCGTGTTCATCTTCTTCATGCTGACGCCGCCCAGGCAACGCGGCAATCTCCTTTCCTTCCTGCTCGGCACGCTAATGAGTTCCGGCCGGGGCGGAGGATATCGCGGCGGCTCTGGCGGTTGGGATAGCGGCGCTGGCGGCGGCTTTTCCGGCGGCGGCGGGTCGTCGGGCGGCGGCGGCGCCTCGGGGAGCTGGTGATGGCGCAACTTTCAGGGGAGGAACTGCGCCGCGTTGGCGCCGCGATCAAGGCGGCGGAAGCAACAACTGCCGGCGAAATCGTTTGCGTGCTGGCACAGGCTTCCTCCGATTACAAGAGTTACGCGACCGCCTGGTCGGCGCTCATTGCCCTGATCGCGCCTTGGTTTCTGATCGC
This sequence comes from Beijerinckiaceae bacterium, assembly GCA_052386575.1. Lineage (GTDB taxonomy): Bacteria > Pseudomonadota > Alphaproteobacteria > Rhizobiales > Beijerinckiaceae > Methylocapsa. Next base: position 11,428 of record JBQTKC010000211.1, on the reverse strand, counting down.
CGTGAGCAACCTTTCCGTGCATGAGATTTTTTTGGCGCAGATCGTTATTTTCGTGGCGCTGTATTCGATTCTCTCCGAGTCTGCGCTGAGCCGCGTCCTTGTCCCGCGCCGGGTGCGCCGCGCGGAAGCGCATCGCGCCGCGATGGAGCAATTCATGATCCGGGGCATGGCGCGGAAAAAAAACCGCGCTGGAGTTCTAATCTTTGTTTCTCTCTACGAGCATTATGCCCGCATCGTCGCTGGCGATGGGATCGCCGCCAAGGTTCATCAGGCGGTGTGGCAGGACGCAATCGATGCGTTGCTCGATCACATGCGGGAGGAGAGGATCGCGGACGGCTTTGTGATCGCGGTCGAGAAATGCGGAAGGGTTTTGGCCGAGCATTTTCCGCCCGAGTTCGACGAAAAGGATGAGCTGCCGGACCGCCTTTATTTGATTTAATCACTCGCGTGATGTCGCCGGCGCGACTGCGTTTTCAGCGATGAATGCCACGTCCTGCCAAGCCGCTGTTTCAAAGACTTGCACGAGCCGATCCCCGCAAACGTTCTTGGCGCGGCGGCGCCACCATCGCTCGCCAGATCAGGCGAGCGAGCGAAGGTGGCTCCGAGGGGATGGCTTCACCGGATCGCCATGACGTTTTTGCAGAACTTGACGCACACAACTGCGCCACGCACACCTCAAAAGGAAAACGCAACCGTAATGGTAAGTCAGTGTGAGCACTAATGGCTTTCATTGGCCTCAATTAACTTCACGATTCTATGGAGGTGTTGAGTGGATGGCGGAGGGAGTGTCCGCCGCACTAAATGCGTAAGTTACTAATTTGCAAAGTGTTTTGTCCAGCAAGCGCCGAGCGGCCCCTATTTAGGTCCCTACTTCTGACGCGGCTTGGCGTTGATCAACTGAGAGCTGGATAAATGTCTGTCCCCGGCATAGGTAGAGGACTCGTTTTGGGGCCGTCCAGATGGAAATCTGTTGCCGAAGGTTGATCCTGGGTGGCCATTAGGGCAAGACGAAATTAAACTTGAGGCATGATAAACTTCATCAGACTCGGGTCGAGCCGTGCCAATAGTGACGGTTAAGCAGCTGTGCACCCCCAACACCGTCGTGACCAACGACAGCCTTGTCGAGCAGGTCGCGCAACTCGAAGAGTTCGCTTCGGACAAAATTGATGGCCGGAAGTTTTTCCACCGAAACTACTTTACCGATGGGTTGAAGCTTCTCGTCGACCGCGGCTTCGATCGGCTTGCCGGGAAGACTGACGACGGCGCATTCTATCTCACGCAGGCGATGGGCGGCGGCAAAACCCATAGTTTGATCGCCTTTGGTCTGCTTGCCGCAAACCCAGACCTCCGCAAAGAGGTCCTTCCTCCCCTTGCTTCAGCCAGAGAATTCGGCGCCGCTAAGGTTGTTATTTTCAACGGCCACCAGAACCCGGAAAGCCTCCTTTGGGGGCATATCGCCAGCGAGCTTGGCCGGGTGGACGTCATGGCGCCCTTCTGGCGCAACGGTGCCCGGTCCCCTGGCGTCGATGAATGGGTTTCGGTTATCGGCTGCGAGCCTGTTCTAATCCTACTCGATGAGCTGCCGAGTTATCTCCAAATGGCCCAAGGAGAGCCTGTCGGCAACACGACGCTCGGGGACCTGACGATCGGTGCGCTTGAGCGGCTCTTTAATGCCCTTCCACGTTGTCCGCGCGCGTGCGTCGTCGTTACAAACCTTAAAGACGATGTCTATCTCGATGGCTCAAGCCAGCTCCGCGCATTGATCGAAAACTTGAGCAAACATTACGATCGCAATGCGCGGGCGATCACCCCCGTGCAGCAGAATACTGCAGAAGTTTTCGCAATTGTCCGCAAGCGTCTGTTCGACAAACTTGCCCCGGAAGATCGCATTGATGAAGTTGCGCAGGCTTACGTGAATGCCCTCCAAAAGGCCAAGCGCGTTGACACCGTCGCGACCACGCCCGAGACCTTTATAGAGCGAATTAGGGAAACCTATCCCTTCCATCCGTCTATTCGCGATATTGTAGCCCGCTTTTCCGAAAATCGCGGATATCAGAAGACAAGAGCCCTCATCCGCCTGCTTCGGCTTGCGGTGCGCGGCGCCTTCGCATCGAACACCAATGTGTTTCTCATTGGTCTCCAGCACCTCGACTTCAACGATCAGGCAACGATTGAAGAAATCCGCAAGATCAATCCAGCCTATATGAACGCGATCTCCCATGACGTGGCCGATCGCGGCAATGCGCTCGCCGAACGAATCGATGCCGCCGAGGGGGAAACGACCGCCTCGGCGGTCGCTAAGGTGCTTTTGATGTCGTCGCTTTCGGCGGCAGAGACGCCGCTGCGGGGTCTCACCGATGGCGAGCTGATCGAAACTCTCGCTGACCCTTTGCTTGAGGTTTCCGAAACCAAGGGCGCGCTTGAGCGGCTTAAGAAACAAGCGTGGTACCTCTTCCAAGGTGTCGATCAGCGGGTCTTTTTTGGACAGACTGCAAATGTCACAGCGGAGATCGCCGAAATTGCTGCTAACATCGCCGAGGAACAAGTCGCTAAGACGTTGAGCGACAAGTTGAAGGAAGTCTTTAGGCCACGCACCGGCGCGCTCTATTCCGACAAGATGGCGATCCTACCGGCGCTCGACGAAATCGCGCTCGACGATGACCGGCCCACGCTCGTTATTCTAGATGCCGGCAAGCTACCGCGGGACTTCGATAACTGGTGGCATCGGCAGGATCTTCAAAACCGTGTCCTTGTGCTGACCGCCGACGGAAACGCTGTTGTGACGTTGCGCGCGGGCGCACGCCGCATGCGCGCGATCGAGAAAGTCGAGGAGCGGATCAAGGCCCAGCATGGGCCGGCCTCGCCGCAGATGGAAGAGCTTCAAGGAGTCAAGGGCCGCGAGACAGCCGGATTTACGAGCGCGCTTCGCGAAACCTTCAAGACGATTGTTTTTCCGGCCGGCAAGGCGCTGCGCAAGGTCGACGATTTCCGCATGGAATTTGACCACAACGATTATCGGGGCGAGGAGCAGATCATCGCTACACTCGTAAGACGCGGCAAGTTCATTCCGAGTGACAAGTTCGATGAAAAATTCGAGACCTTGCGGCTCGACGCCGAGGAGATTCTCTTCGATGCCGATGCGGTCCAGCAATCTTCGCTCCGGCGTAATGCCGCCATCCGGCCGTCTTGGTATTGGCTGCCGCGCAATGGCCTCGATGAGCTTATCAAATTGGCCGTCCAGCGCGGCTTCTGGCGCGAGAGGGAAGGCCTCATCGCCAAGAAATGGGAGCGCCGCACGAGGGTCACGGCGCGCCTTGACGATTTCGGGCCAAATCCGATCGAGACCGGCCGCTTCCAGATCAATGTCACGGCCGAGGACGCCGACACAATCTATGTCTGCGAGAGCGGCCCGCCCGATCCCGCCATCTCCCAAAAGCTCGACGGGCGCGTTCATGAGACTGAGGCCGCCGCCGCGTGGTTCCTTGCCGTCGATAACAAGGGCGCCGCGAAAACGGGCGACGCTTGTGAATGGCGCGCGCCAATCCGGGTGAAGCTCGATGTGAAGCGAGTTTCCGGCGGCTATCGCGTTTCCTTCATGGCGAGCCCGCGCGCGGCCAAAATTCACGCGACCTTCGACGGCTCCGATCCGAAATTTGGGCGTCTCATCGAAAGCGCGGAGATCGCTGCGCCCACAGGCGCGGCGCGGCTCAGGGCGGTTGCCGAGGTCGATGGCCAGTTCGGCGAGGAGGAAAGCGCACCGCTTCCGGGCGGAGTGAGCGAGGCGGGAGGGACTTATACCCCCACGAGGCCCGCCCTCAAGCAAGACGCGCCCGCCACGATGACATATAAATTTGAGCCGAAGAACACCGACGGGGCTTTTTCCGCGCTCGCCTGGCTCGCCAAGGCTGGTGCGCGCGTTCGAGGCGGGATGGCCGAAGTAAATGGCGGGCGATCCGAGCAGGATCACCTCACGCTCCGTATGGGAAGCGACGTTCCTATCCCGGCTGTTGATCTCGACAAGTTTGTAAAAGATTTAGTGGAAAAGCTCGGCGCTGCGACACCAACCGTCAAATTGCGCCTCGACGGGATTGAATTTGCCTCCGGGCGGGAGCTCGCTAAATTCTGCGACGATATGGGCGTCGATTTCGATCGAGTGACATGGGATCAAAAGCCATGAAGATGGGCACCGCCAATTTCGATTGCGCCGATATTTATCGTGAGCATGCGTTTCTCGTGCGCCTGACGAAAGGGCGCTCTGGACAGGTGCAGGTATTCGAGGTCTTTGGCCGGCTCCCGGCCGAGCGCGAGGCGCATTTAAACACATCGGATATATCCGATGTGTCATTATGGGCGCCGGAAACGATCTTGCGCTGCGATGCTTCGCGCGAAATTTGGGACGCGATTTCCCCGGAGGCACGCTCCGAGTTCAACCGCCGCTTGAAGTCCGAAGGCAAGCCAGCCGGGCGCTGGGGTGCCGAAGAGACGGCCGTGCAGCGTCTTCTCGGCAAGGAGCTTTTGGTGCTTCTTTGGGCGGCCGAGCTTCCCGGCGTGAGCGAGGAAGAAATCGCCGCCGCGACCCGCAATTGGCTGGGCTTGAAGCCTGAAGAGCGCTGGTGGCTTTATACGATGACCGCTGCCGCCACGGGCCTTGCCCATCAGGCCGGCATGGGCTGGCGCGGCGCGCTGCGCCAGGCGCTCTGCTTCGGCACCAGGCTCGACGCTTTCCATCTCGGCGCGGTCGCGGGCCGTGGCACCTTGGCACCGCGAGCCAATGAGGAATTCGCGGCCGAAGGCACGAAGCCGAAGCGGGCCTCGCGCAAGAAACGGGCGGACGAGCCAGGACTTTTCCTCACGCCCTTGCCAGCGGAATAAGATGACCAAGGCGGTCATTGATGGCCCCCAGGGCCTCGCGCCCTTCTCGCTGAAGGACGCGCCCTCCTTCATCGAGGCCCAATTCCCAGTCGGGCGGCTTTCGGCGGAAGCCTATAAGGAGCGCAAGGCCGGAGCGGGGCAAACGCTGACGGCGCTCGGGTCCTATTGGAAAGGCCGCAAGCCCTTGATCCTCTGCCGCGCGGTTGTGCTCGGCACGCTTCTGCCCGTGACCGATGACCCCGCCAAGGATCTCGATATTTTTCTGAAACTTATGGTGATGGATGACGGCGCCTTCGGGCGCCGGTTTGATGGCCACGCGGCGGAATTCGCTAGGCTGTTCCCCCCCTGGTCCGATCTAGCGACGGAAGAAGCAAGGCGCCGCCGCGCGTGGCGTGAGGATTTGACGAAGGCAGAGCGGCAGGCGCGGGTGGCGGAGGCTTTTGCCAGCCTCCCATATGCCGAGAGGTTGAAACACGTGCGGCGGCCGGAGGAATGCGATGAGGCGGAGCTTCTGGCGCCGATCTGGGATGAGGTGAACGCGCATCTTGGCACGAAGGCGAAGAGCCTCCCCGAGTTTGTCGAGCAATTGGGAATCGCGCGCTTCGGGCACAGGCCCAAGGTCGCGGATACATTTTGCGGCGGCGGCTCGATCCCCTTCGAGGCGGCGCGGATCGGCTGCGATGTCTATGCCTCCGATCTGAACCCCATCGCCTGCATGCTGACCTGGGGCGCCTTCAATATCATCGGCGCGAGCCCCGAAAAACGTGCGGAAATTGAAGCAGCGCAAAAGAAAGTCGCCAACGCCATCGATGTCGATATCACCAAGCTAGGTATCGAGCACGATAGCGACGGCAATCGCGCCAAGGCATATCTTTATTGCCTGGAGACGCGCTGCCCCAAGACCGGCTGGATGGTGCCGATGGCGCCTACTTGGGTCATTTCAAAGACGCGCAATGTGGTGGCGAAGCTCGTCCCGGACCCAGAGGCAAAGCGCTACAAGATCGAAATTCATTCCGGCGTCTCGGCGGAGGAGATGGCCGAAGCAGAGAAGGGCACGGTGCAGAATGGGCGGCTCGTCCATCCTATGAATTCGGAGCTCTCGGGCGTCGAGATCAAGACGATCCGCGGCGATTACCGCGATGCGGATGGCATCAACCGCAACCGGCTGCGGCTCTGGGAGAAGTCAGATTTTGTGCCGCAGCCAGACGATATTTTCCAGGAGCGGCTCTACTGCATCCAATGGATCAAGAAGGAGACGCTCGGCAAAGGACGGCAGGAGACGTTTTTTGCCGCTGTCACGGAGGAAGATCTTGCCCGCGAGCGCAAGGTTGAGGCGATCGTGCAGGAAAATCTCGCGAGCTGGCAGGAGGAAGGCCTCGTGCCCGACATGAAGATCGAGCCGGGGGAGAAGACCGACGAGCCGATTCGCACGCGCGGCTGGACGCATTGGCATCATCTTTTTGGGGCGCGGCAGTTGCTCGTTGGAGTACCGCTGAATAAACACGTTCATAAGAGCGCCGAAGTCGTCCCGACTTTTCCAAAGGTCCTTGATTATGGGTCGCGCCTTTGTCGGTGGGACGGCGGGCACAAGGGGTCTAGCCCGCAGGTCATGGCGACATTTACAAATCAAGCACTCAATCCGCTCATGAATTACGGAGTGAAAGCCTACTCCCATTCAATCAACTACATCGAAGAGTCCATTCCGACCAGCCGAATAGGAAGTTCTTCGCTCGCGGTTGCCGTTCATGCTGCGGCCGGTTTGTTCGTCCCTAGCGACATCTTCATCACCGATCCTCCCTACGCTGACGCCATCAACTACCACGAGATCACGGAATTCTTCATCGCCTGGCTGCGTAAAAACCCGCCGCCGCCTTTCGACCGATGGGCCTGGGACTCCCGGCGTGATCTCGCGATCAAGGGCAAGGACGAAAAATTCCGTCGCGACATGGTGGCCGCCTATTCGGCCATGACCAAGCACATGCCGGACAACGGCCTGCAGGTCGTGATGTTCACCCATCAGGACGCGGGAGTCTGGGCCGATCTCGGCGCGATCCTGTGGGCCTCGGAGCTTCGCGTCACCGCCGCCTGGAACGTCGTCACTGAGACCGAGAGCGCCCTCAAGGAAGGCAATTACGTCCAGGGCACGATCTGCCTCGTCCTTCGCAAGCGGCTCGCGGAGTCGAACGCCCGGCGCATGGAGATCGAGGCCGAGATCGAGGATGCCGTGCGCGCAAAGCTCGACCGCCTCACCGCGCTCGACGACGCCTGGCACGAAAAGTCGCATGTCGAAATTCTCTACACCGACGGCGATCTGACGCTCGCGGCATATGCCGCCGCCCTCCAGGCCGTGACCTCCTATTCCACCATCGACCGGCAACCGCTCGACCGTGACCTTTATCGCAAGCTCGAAAAAAGCGAGCGCACAATGATCCGCGATCTCATCGATTATGCTGCTGACGTCGCAAACAACATGCTCGTGCCGGAAAAATTTCCGCGCGAGATGTGGCGCGATCTTTCGCCTCCCGAGCGCTTCTATGTCCGCATGCTCGACATGGAATCGAAGGGCGCCGCCAAGGTCGCCGACTTCCAAAACTTTGCCAAGAGCTTCCATTACGGGGGCTATGCGAGCCTGATGGCCTCGACAACGGCCAATGCCGCAAGCCTCAAGGGCGCCGCGGACTTCAAGGGCCAGATGCTCGATGGCGAGGGATTCGCGAAAACACAGCTTCGCCAGGTACTCTTCGCGATCTGGAAAACACTTGAGAAAGAAAACCCCAAGCTCGGCGTGACCGCGCTTAAGAGCGAATACGCCGCCGATTATTGGGCGCGCCGCCAAAAGCTCATCGCGCTTGCCGAATATATCGCCGCCAAGACGAAACATAAGCGCTCGAATGAAAGCGCCGCCGCCCACGAGCTAGGCGAAGCACTGAAGCTCGACCGGGTGTGACCGAGATGAAAACGACCCGCTATTTCGAGGAGCAGGTCCTTCGCAAGCGTCCTTATATTGAGCGGGACTGGTGTGTCGCAGTGTTGGCGGCGTTCGTACGGCGCGAGGCGCGGCCCGATGGCAGAGTGCGGTTTTGGGGGCCGGTGGTCGATCCACGCGACGGCAAGACACGGATGCTCCGGGTTGTTACGCTGCTGGACGGAGAAACGGTCCACAATGCTTTTTTCGACCGGGACTACAAGGATAAGGCACCATGAAGCTTCACTACTATCCTGAGACGGACAGCCTCTATATCGAGCTCAAGCCCGCGCCGGGCGCCGAGACCCGCGAGGTGGCGGATGGACTGGTGGTCGATCTGGACGACCAAGGCGAGGTGGTTGGCTTCGACATCGACTTCGCCTCCAAGCGGTTCGATCTCTCCCGGCTGGAGACGGTGGCGCTGCCGCTCAACAAGACCGTGGCAGCCTGATCGCTATGGGGATCGAGCGCTTCTCCTCGCGCCGCGAGGCGCTTGGCCCCGTTCTCTCCGGGCGGCTTAAGGGCGCCAAACGCTATTTGCGGATTGCGGGCTATTTCCGCTCCTCGCTCCTCGAAGTGGTGGGCGAGGCGCTCGACACGGTGGAGGAGATTAAGGTCGTCTGCAACGGCGATCTCGACCCTTTCGACGTCAAGGTCGCAAAGGCGGCGCGCGGCGGGTCCGACGCGCTCGCCCGTACGCTCGTCTCCAATTGGCAATCGGGCGAGGACGGGGTCGATCTATTGCTTGCCCGCGAGCGCTACCGCCGCTTGCACGATCTTCTCGCATCCGGGCGCATGAAGGTGCGGGTCGTGCCACGCGATGGGGAGAATGTGTTCGTTCACGGCAAGGCGGGCGTGATCGACTACGAAAACGGAAGGGTCTATGCCTTTGCGGGCAGCGTGAACGATTCGGCTACGGCGTTGCGCCACGCCTATGAAATTCTCTGGGCTGATGAAGACGAAGGCGCTGCCCAATGGGTGCGCGAAGAGTTCGAATATTTTTGGGCGCAAGGGGTCGATCTTCCGGATGCGGTCATCAAGCATGTCGCGGCGATGGCGAACCGGATCGAATACCGCTCGATCGAGGCCGCGCGGGATCAAGCTGGTGTGATTCAGCCCGATGCGGTGTTGGCCGAGCGGCCGATCTACAAGGGCGGCCAAATTTTGCGCTCCTGGCAGAAACGCTTTGTCCAAACCTGCGTCGAGGATTGGAAGCATAATGGCAAGGCGCGCTATCTGATCGCCGATGATGTCGGTCTCGGTAAGACGCTCTCCATGGCTGCCGCCGCTTTGGTGCTTTCGCTTCTTGACGAGAGGCCGGTATTGGTCCTCGCTCCTTCGACATTGGTGTGGCAGTGGCAGGAAGAGCTTGAAGACAAGCTCGGCATACCGGCGGCCGTCTGGTCGACACAGAAGAAATGCTGGCTCGACGGCGAGCGGAGGTTGCTGACGCAAAAGGGCGACCTTGCTTTCGTCGCCAAATGCCCGTGGCGGATCGGGATCGTCTCGACGGGGCTCATCGTCAATGGCGACGATGAAGGCGAACGGGGGGCGCTTGCGAAAAAATCGTTTGGGGTGATCATTCTCGACGAGGCGCACAAGGCGCGCGCTGCGCGAGAGAAACGCGGCGGCCAAGCGGGGCCAGAACCTAACAACCTGCTCGTATTTTTGCAGAAGGCTGCGAGCAAAGCCGGAAGCGTCATCCTCGGCACGGCAACGCCGATCCAACTCGATGCGGTGGAGCTGTGGGACCTCCTGGCCGCGCTGGGCCAAGGCGCGCCCCAAGTGCTGGGTGCGCCATTCGATGGCGGCGAATGGTTGCGCGAGGATTCGATCAAATTCCTGACCCATGAGCGGCCCTGGCCGTCGGCTGAAACGGCGCGATGGGGCTTATTCCGCAATCCGCTGCCGCCAGGAGCGGAGCATCCGGTGTTCCGCGACATACGCAATGACGCGGGGATCGCGCCAAACAAGGCGACCGGGCCTCGTTTCGACGAGCTTGGGCAGGATTTGCGAAGAGATTTCCTGCAGGAGTTTGGTCTTCTTTCTGAGCGCCACAACCCGATTGTGCGGCGCGTCGTCCGCCGCACCCGGCCGATGCTCGAAGGGCAAGGCCTGCTGAAGCGGATCGGCGTCATTGTTCATCCCCGCTCCGGCGATGGGCTTCCGCCGGCATTGTTTGACCGCGATGGCCTCGTCATGGGCTATGCCTTCGGCCAGGCCTACCAAGCCGCTGAAACATTCAGCAAGCTTTACGCCGTGCGCTGTCCCGGCGCCGGATTTTTGAAAACAATTCTTCTGCGCCGGATTGGCTCTTCCGCCAAGGCAGGGTTAGAAACCGCGCGCCATCTTCTTGAACGCATCGATGCGGCCGTCGTCCCCGAGGAGGAAATTGGCGAGGAAAGTGCGCCGGATGATGCCGCGCCTCCCGACCGCCAAGAAATTCAATTCCTCCGCGAGGTCGAGCGGAATCTGGCGGCCGTAGTAGATGGGTCCTATGTTGATCCCAAGGTTCAGGTGATCCTGTATTATCTTCGCGAGCGGCGCTGGATGGAAAGCCATGGGGCCATTATTTTTAGCCAGTATCGAACGACTGCAGAATGGGTCTTGGAGGCCTTGTGCGCGGCCTTTCCAAGCAGGCCAGTTGCACTTTATGCCGGGGGCGCGGCGTCCTTTGTTCAACGCGGAGAAGACAGACGAACCGCGTCGCGCGAACAGATCAAGGCAGCGATCCAGCGTGGCGATATCCCTCTCGTTTGCGCGACCGACGCCGCCTGCGAGGGATTGAACCTTCAACGTCTTGGCGCTCAGATTAACGTCGATTTGCCCTGGAACCCCTCGCGTCTCGAACAACGCAAGGGGCGAGTGCAACGCATCGGCCAGGTCCGTGATGATGTCCATGTGCTGAATCTGCGTTATTCCGGGACCGTTGAAGATGAGGTTTACGCAGCCCTATCCGATCGCTTTGGCGACATATTTTCTGTGCTTGGCCAATTGCCGGACGGCTTCGAGGATCAATGGATCGAGGCGGTGCTGCTAGACCGGCAGGCGGTCAAGAATTTTTCGCAGCGAGTCGATAAGACGAGGCCGCCAATGGAACTGCGCTACCTTCGGGATGTTGCCAACGACCAGGGCCTCGATTGGGAATATACCGAGCGCGTCTTGTCATCGCGCGATCTCGATGAATGGATGCGCCAAGGGTGGTAAAATGGGCGTTGCAGGCACTCGGCCTCATAGAGTCCGCAACGTTTGATTTCCGCTTCATTGGTCTGCAACCGCATTCATTTCGGTTTGGGACTAAGGCAATCATTGAATGAAAGCTATCCCTCTCCTCCGAGCTTATCGTGCCGGCAGGCGAAGTGTGGTCGTGTGAGATCTCAAATTGCAAGCCAAAAGCGATTTGTCCCAGCGGTGATTGACGGCCGCAAAAGCGGCTCGCGCCCAGAGGATTTGAAAGGGACCGATAGCACTACTTTGGCAGAATTATTTTTGTGTGAATCCTGAGACGCATTCGGCAGCGGGGACATCGTTCATGGATTTGCATTCGGAGGAGCGTCTTGATGACGGCTCGCCGGACCGGCGGGAGAGTTG
>JBQTKC010000210.1:0-4013 GCA_052386575.1 Beijerinckiaceae bacterium | reverse complement strand
GAAAACCCGCCCTCGACCGGCGCCCCGGCCTCGCTCTTCAGTTTGCCGCGCCCCGCCGCGGCGAGGTCGCGGGCAATGCCGGCTACGCCCGCGGCATCGGGGCGGTTGGGAAGCAGATTGATCTCGATGAGCGGGTCGTCGAGCGACGCCCATTGGGCATAAGCCGCGCCCACGGGGGCCACGTCCGGCAGATCGAGAATGCCGTCATGGTCATCGGACACTTCGAGTTCGGCGCCCGAACAAAGCATGCCGTTCGATTCGACGCCGCGGATAACACCCTTGCCGAGGGTGATATTCTTGCCCGGAATATGGACCCCTGGCGCGGCAAAAACCGACTTCATGCCGGCCCTCGCATTGGGCGCGCCGCAGACGACCTGCACCAAGGCCATGCCCCCGGCGTCGACGAGGCAAACCCGCAGGCGGCCGGCATTGGGGTGCGGCTTTGCCTCGACGACGCGGGCGATGACGAAATCCTTAAGCGCAAGAGCCTTGTCGCCGACGTGCTCGACCTCGAGGCCGATCTTGGTCAGCGCCGCCACGATCTGGTCGAGGGTGGCATCGGTCTCGAGATGATCCTTGAGCCAGGAGAGGGTGAATTTCATTACGTCCCCAAAATGCGCCGGGCTTGAGCGGAACGAAATGCGTTTCGCCCGCCGCCCGTGATTCTCATTTGGCTTTCTAAGTCTTTTCCCGGCCAAGAGGAATTGCTGATCAAATCGAAATTGAAAGAGGGGTTTCAGCCGTTCGGCAAGCCAACCGCGCCATTTCAATTGGAGCGGGTACGATCGGACATGCGGGCCACGGCCGGCGTCCCCATACCGGCCTAGAGGTCCAGCACCGGCGGTTCCGGACTACATCCGCGCGATTGCCGACGATTTCATGAAAGCCGCAAGGCGAATTATCCTCGAACACATTTTTGCGGACGGTGCGGGATAAATCTATCTGGCGCGCCGCAAATCTTGGCGAGCCTCGTCTTGCCTTTGGCCAAGCCAGATTTTTGCGGCTAGCTCGGTGGAATTGTGAACATCGAGAGTTTGATAGAGTTTTTTACTGTGATCCGCGACCGAGGAGGATTGGATGCCGAGTTCATCGGCGATCACCGACCTCGACTTGCCAAGGACAAGGTGAATTCCGACTTTCGTTTGCGCAGGAGTGGCGCCGCTTTCGCGCAACACGCGAGCGGCATGGGCAATCGCATGTTCGTGGAGTTCTATCGTTACCGCTATGAGACAGGAATTCGGGTCCTTGGCAACATCCAGGGCGTCCAAGCCCTCTGGCACTAGCCATTTGGCTTCGAGGGTGACAACACCGTAGGGAGTTGAAACGTGCATACGCGGCGGGGTGTTCGAAGTCCCGTTCGCCGTGCCGGCGATCCGCGGCAGAAGCTTCAAAACCGGTGCGGGCAGCCTATCTCGGACCAGCACATAGCGTGCATCTTCACCCTGGCCCCGCAGAAGCATTCGCAGCAAGGAATCGGCGCCAGGCGTTTGAAAGACGAGCTTCGCGTTAGGCATCAAGATCAACTGTCCGCTACATACCGCCGCCCCTATGATACCCAATGAATCCTCGTCCGCCGAGCGCTCGCCGGAGGGTTGCGGACGCAACGCATAAGCCAGCCAGGGGCGCAGCCGGTCGAGGCACTGCACATCGTCCGTGGTGAAGGGGCGGGCGCCGCGCGGACGGGTCAGCATCAGATGCGCCAAGGCAAAATTCCGGCCGGGTTCGCTGACAATCGCGTCCAAAATCCAGCAGGAATCGAGGGGAGCCTCTAGCTCCCGATACCAGCCGCTCTCCAGCCAACTGCGGCCTTGCAAATGCAACGTCCAGCCGATCGCATTGGCGCGGAAGGCAGGTGCCAAGAGGGACACTGGGCTCGATCGGTCTTCATGAAATGCCCGCTCACGCTCGCGGAAGATCGCCGCCGTCGCCGGGTTTTCGGCATAGCCGGGGCCGTATGTGGCATCGGACTCCAAGAGAATCATCCGGCACCACCCATGCGGCAGGATCTCGTGCAGCAAAGGCGCGAACGCGACCATCGCGCTCTCGGGCTTCAGCCCGAGGCAGCAAAGTGTCTTGAAATGCTCGACCGCTCCCATCGGAATCCCCTTCCGGCGTCGGCGTTACCGCAATCAAGCCGCAGGTTATCACAACACGTTTGGATCCGCATCAGGCGTTTGTCCTATATCGAAAGAAAGATGATAGCTACGGCAAAGCGGTTCATGTCATTAAATGATTGGTGACAAATAATGTGTAACGATAGAGAATATCAGTCGTGCCGCTCGAGTGCCCGCCCGGAACAGCGCCGCAAAGCGCGTTAGGTTCTTAATAGTTGCGAATTTGCGCCGAAAACCCGCGAAATCCGCCGCCGCACCCCCCAACCAGGGGGTGCGGGGATAAAATGAACGGCCTAAAGTATCGGCATTTAGAGCACGAAGTAGTTAGAACAGAATCAATTTTTCCCCGTTGCCAGCGAATCTCCAGGGGCTGGCAACGGGGGCTTCTCTATTGTTCCGCGCGAATGCCAAAGGCTGGCGAAGTCCAGAATGAACATACGTGAGGTTTGAGGATAGGGCCATGTTCACAATGTTCAGAACTCGCGACGCGGCCTGGGCGGCGGCAAGGGAATTAGCCCAGCTGGTTCCAGCCCATGATTACGAAGCGTGGCCGGATCGGGGCTATTGGGTTCTCGTCATGCGGTATCGTAGCGATGACGGCCATATCCGTTTCAAATTCGTGGAGCCTGAGGACCGCTTAAGCAAGACGCGTAACATGTCTGCGTCGAAACGGCGCGGCAAGAGACGAACTCAAACGGTTCCTGGCCAGTGCAGCCGCCACGTTTTTAAGCCGGAGCGCGGGTTCACGCCTTCCCCGGTCTTGGCAAATCCTTCGCGGGCGTAAAACGCCAGCGCGCGGGCATTGGCCTGGTTGACATCGAGAACGAGACCGTTTGGCGAAAGCCGGCGGGCCTCGTCAAGAAGGTGTTTTCCCGCGCCGGTCCCTTTCGCCTCGGGCGCGACGGCGAGCTGATCGAGATAGGCTGTTGCCGGATTTAAAGTTACGAAGCCCAGGAGCCGGTCCGAGCTGTCACAAGCGCATATCGTGACAGCGCCTGCCGCTTCGAGCGCCCGCAAATGATCGCGAAACCACGCCCGCCGCGCCGCGAAATCGATGTCCGGCATGGCCTCTCGCCAGCTCGCGATCCAAAGTTCCGCAAGCCCAGCGCAATCGCCACCGGCTCGAACCCGCAGGCGCATTCCCGCGGTTTGTGAAGGTTGCCGCGCCACGTCATACCCCGCTCACGCCGGAACCCGAAAATCCTTCGGATCGATGACGCGGAAATTGCCGGTGACCCTAGCACGGATTTCCGGCCCTTTTTCGGGATTTTTTCGCGCGGCCCTCATGCGTCGGCCACCCCCGCACGAAGACGGCATAATGATAACGCGCATTGTCGAGGACAACATGGATCATCGCCAGCAGCGAATAGAGTGCCTCGATCGCTCCCAGTAGATCAATTTTATGGCTTCGAGATCGTTCGAGTCGCCCATAAACAAGGGACAGCAAAGCGACCAGAGCCGGGCTGTCACCGGACCCATCTCGGCGATTCGGCGAAGTGCGTTTCGCACTTCCGCCGTTTGTCACGCATTTCTTTACCAACGAACGCGCAAAAGAATCAGCATTTAACCCTTGAGTGGCTATTGCCGGGTTAGGCTGGCTGCCCAATGTAACCGTGTCCGACTCATTCGATTTTTTAGAAAGCGAAATTCATGGCCCGTTTTTTTCGAAACTACCCGCGAACGGACTCATAGCGGCACTGTTCGCGTCTGCGATTTTGCTCACGCCGGTGCGGGGACTTTCAGAGCCCGGTTCCGAAGCACCGTTCGCCGGATTGTCAGGGCATTGGTCTGGCGCTGGCACCATCACCATGACGGATGGCGCGACCGAACGGATTCGCTGCAAGGCCTCCTATGCGGTTAATGCCGCCGGCAAGGCACTTGTGCAAACTCTGCGAGGCG
>JBQTKC010000209.1:0-22004 GCA_052386575.1 Beijerinckiaceae bacterium | reverse complement strand
GAAATCTCGATCACATAAGCCGGCGTCAAGCGGTACACGGTGCGCCGGTTGTCGAAAGCGCCGAGCGCCCGGTCCATCAGATCTGCCTGGGGATCTCCCCCACCTCCCTTGGATCCCCAAAAGTCAGGCACGAGCCCGGCGGCAAAGCCTAACAACTGGCACGGCAAATCGCCGTAACAATCCACGAATTCGGGATCCTCGGTAAGGCGTAGCTTCCTAATGACTGCCGAGCTAATCGTCCGGGATTGTAGAACCTCGACTTCAGTCTGTACCGCCCCTGTATCAGTCGCATTGCCACCCCCCAGGTCTATTTTCTCTTGCAACAACTGCATTCTATGGTTGTCAATCACCATCGTGCCGTCGGCCGTAAAACTCGGCGGCGTGACAAAGAGATAGAGCAACCCCAGAGCCGTCGTGCACGCCATTAGGACAAGGAAGAGGCGATACTGACGCTTAAGGATCAATCTGAGAGAGGTGAATAATTTGATGAGGTGAAAAGGCGTCAGCGCGTCGGCGTCGTCGGACGCGAGCGGCGGCGCCTTACTGACTTGCAGCATGGATACGTGCAATCCCTGGTAGAATTATCGATAAGGCTGGAAATCTTTGGTTCCGCGCGAACTCGGATGCACCTTCGACCGCCAAATTCGAGAGTTGAAAATCGAAAGTTATGGTGCCATTTCTCGCTGCGGTTGTACTTGTTAGGCTCTCACATAAAGGGGAAGCCGTCAAGCTGGGCAATTGCCGCAGCATCCGCGATGAATGTCGGGGCTACTCGCAAAAGCTCCATTTTTTGAAGAGGATAGACCTCGCTCGCCGGTGTTTGCTCTTAACCATGAGGGTGCGAAGTTGGCGGCGCCGGTTATTTCGCGATTCCAGCGGGCGGCGCGCGGCCAATTCTGTAGAACAGAGCGGCAGGCCTTTGGCGAATAGCCGCGCGCGATCAGCGCTTACGCTGGAGTGAGCTGCGCGGCGCAAAAGGTGATGACCGCGACATCTCGGTGCGCCGCGTACTTTGGCTCCAACGCGTGGATCGCCGTCACTCCGTGCAAGACCCGGCTGTCCTGCAGGAAGACGGCATCCAGAGGATCGGTGAGCGTGAAGTCGCCCAAGTGGCGGTGGTCCAGTCCGTAGATCGAGGTGACGCCGCTTGCGACGTTCATGCGGTTGACGAGCACGACGAGCACCCAGTCGACGCCGTCGCGATGCAGGCCCTCGGGCGTCGGCTCGCCGGTTTGTCCGGCGCCGGATTCGATCCGAAACTGGTGTAGTTCCACGTGCCAAGCCCGCGCCCTGTCCGGCGCCGGCGCCAAGGCGTCGCACAAAGTCCGGCCGGCAGCGAGAAGACCGCTAGTAACCGGATGGGCGGCGGCGGCCGCGGTTACCGGTTCGAACCAGCGCTCGATTCCCCCATTGAGCAGATTATAGTCAAGGCTCTGATAATGCGGCTGGTGCGCCTTGCGGACGGCGCCTTTCGCGGAGACGGCGAAGGCCGCGAAGCGCCGCCGGCGATAGCGGCCGCCGTCGGCCATGTAAGTGTCGATAGGGAGGTCCTCCCAAGCCGCGGCGAACGACGGCCATTCGGCCAGCGCCGCGGGCGGCAGGAGGGCGCGGAACCGCGCAGCTGGCGCGAACCCGAACCCCGCCGTTCGAACCGCCTCGGCGATGACGGAAATCTCCGCGGTCATCGAATTTTGCCCTTCATCATGCGCTTGCGATCGCTTGCAATTCGAGGCGGCTGGAAAGCAGCGCACGATGCCGGTCATGCTTCGCGCAAGGCCGCCCAAAACCGGCGTTGGTCCGAGCGGCGCAGAACGTCAAGTGGGATCGTGCGGCCGATCTTCCCGGCGTCGAGCTGGCGCACGAGATCATCGGCCCCGGTGATGGGAGTTCCATCGACGGCAAGCAAAATATCGCCGGAGAGCAAGCCGGCATGATCGGCTGGGCTTCCCCTCTCGACCGCGCTCACCACGGCGCCCATCGTCTGGGCGAGGCCAAGACGCAGCGCGATCCTGCGCGGCAGGGGAATCGTGCCGGCGCCAATGCCGAGATAGGCGCGGCGGACCCTTCCTTGCGAAACGAGCTCTCCGAGCACGAAACTTGCCGTGTTGGACGCCACCGCGAAGCAAATGCCTTGCGCGCCAGAAATAATTGCCGTGTTGATGCCGATGACCTCGCTTTGCGACGAGACAAGCGGGCCGCCCGAATTGCCCGGATTGAGCGCCGCGTCGGTCTGAATCACATCGTCGATCAAACGGCCGTTTTTTGCCCGCAAGGAGCGCCCGAGCGCGGAGACAACTCCCGCCGTGACGCTGGCGTCGAAGCCGAAAGGATTGCCGATCGCGACCGCGATCTCCCCCGGCTTAAGCTTTTTCGAATTGCCGAGCCTTGCGGATGGAAGCGTTGAATCCTCATCGACCCGGACGAGGGCGAGATCGGTGCTGGGATCGTCGCCGAGGACGCGGCCGGAGAAGCTGCGCCCGTCAAGCGTCGTCACCTCGGCGCGCTTTGCGCCTTGCACGACATGACTATTGGTTAGGATCAGGCCGTCCGGCGATACGATAACGCCGGACCCCGATCCCGCTCGCGGCTGGCCGCCGCGCCGAATATCGAGACGCACGACGCTTGGCGAAACCCGCGCGACGGCCTTTGTCACAACCTTCGAATAGGCGTCAAGCAGCGCATTGTCCTTGGCCCGATCTCCATCGGCGGAGGCAAGCGGCACGCCACCGCTGCCAGCGTCCGCATCGTCGAGCACGAGTGAGAGGGAAGTATCAAGGTCCATGCCCAAACATATGGGCCAAATTGTCCGGTATTGAAGAGGCTGGCCGCCACCGGACAACCGATTGGGAGTTAACGTGATCTAGGGCGAGATCGCGGCTCATGCGCGGCGGCAGGCATCGCTCGCCTTGCATGACCGCGGACAGTGCCCCGGCCCGCCGCGGCATGCACGCCCGAACGATATGCCGGCTTCAACGATATCAATGTCCGCGGCGCACAGCGCGTAAGGCGCCAGGCGCATTGGAGGCGGCCGCGCGCCGGGTTGAAGGCCGAACGCGAATTACTATTGAATCGGTGCTGGCGCCAATATATACGATTTATGGGGTTTCCGGCTTCACGGCGTTAGCGGATAGGACCGCTCGCGTCTAATTGAAAACGAGGCGCGGCTGCATCGGCGGCACCAGCTTGATGTGAAATGTGCCTTTTGGGGAAACTTTGACTGGCTTGCCGGCGTCCTGACACCTTGCCGGTAAGACATGAAACGACAAGGCGCCGCCGCCGCGAAAGCGAGCGTCATACGCGCCGCGCACCAGAGTGTCCGGAGGAAACTAATGCGCAAGTTCCTGCTTATGTCCTGTGTCGGCGCCGCCGCGCTTTTTGCCAATGGCGCGGCCTTCGCCAACGATGAGCTGATACAGCTTTCGAAAGACCCGAAACAATGGGTGATGCCGACCGGCGACTACGCCAATCGCCGTTACTCGAAACTCGATCAGATCAATTCCGACAACGTCAAACGTCTTGCTCCGGTGTGGACCTTCTCGACCGGGGTTCTGCGCGGTCACGAAGGGGGGCCATTGGTGGTCGGCAGTGTGATGTACATTAGCACGCCGTTCCCAAACATCGTCTACGCGCTCGACTTGAATCATCCCGGCACGATCATCTGGAAATATGAACCCAAACAAGATCCTAATGTCATTCCCGTGATGTGCTGCGATACCGTCACCCGCGGCGTGGCCTATGCCGAAGGCAAGATTCTCCTCTATCAAGCCGACACCACGCTGGTCGCGCTCAAAGCGGAAACCGGAGCGCCTGTTTGGTCGGTGAAAAACGGCGATCCCGCCAAGGGCGAGACCGGTACTTCGGCGCCGCAAGTCGTCAAGGACAAGGTCCTCGTCGGCATTTCGGGGGGTGAATTCGGCGTTCGCGGTTCGCTTACGGCTTACGACCTCAAGACCGGCAAGCGTGTATGGCGGGGCTATTCGATGGGACCCGATGCCGACACCTTGATCGATCCGGTAAGGACGACTCATCTCGGCAAGCCGGTTGGTCCCGATTCGGGAATCAACACCTGGAAAGGCGATCAGTGGAAGATCGGCGGCGGCACCACCTGGGGCTGGTATGCCTTCGATCCGGAATTGAACCTCGTCTATTACGGTTCGGGCAACCCCTCGACCTGGAATCCGAAGCAGAGGCCGGGCGACAACCGCTGGTCGATGACCATCTGGGCGCGCGACGCGGATAGCGGCATTGCCAAATGGGTCTATCAGATGACGCCCCATGATGAATGGGATTACGACGGCATCAACGAGATGATCCTGGTCAATCAGGAAATGCGCAAGGTTTTGGTGCATTTCGATCGCAACGGCTTCGGCTATACACTCGACCGCGAAACGGGCGAGCCGCTGGTCGCGGAGAAATTCGATCCAGCGGTCAATTGGGCAACCAAAGTCGATCTTGACAAAAAATCCAAGACTTATGGACGCCCCCTGGTCGTGAGCAAATATTCGACCGAGCAAAATGGCGAAGACGTGAACTCGCAGGGGATCTGCCCGGCGGCGCTTGGTTCGAAGGACGAGCAGCCGGCCGCGTATTCCCCTCTCACCGGTCACTTCTATATTCCGGCCAATCACGTCTGCATGGATTATGAGCCGTTCCACGTGAGCTACACGGCCGGGCAACCCTATGTCGGGGCGACCTTGTCCATGTACCCGCCCCCGGGCGAGACAAACATGGGCAATTTCACCGCCTGGGACGCCAAGACCGGCAAGATCGTCTGGCAGAAAAAAGAGCTCTTCTCCGTCTGGTCGGGGGCGCTGGCGACCGCCGGGAATTTGGTCTTCTACGGCACGCTCGAAGGCAATTTGAAAGCTGTGGACGCAAAGACCGGCGACGAGCTCTACAGTTTCAGGACGCCTTCCGGCATCATCGGCAATGTCTCGACCTATGAGCACAATGGCAGGCAATATGTCGCGGTGCTTTCCGGTATCGGCGGCTGGGCGGGCATCGGTCTTGCGGCCGGCTTGACAAAGCCGACCGAAGGCCTTGGCGCGGTCGGCGGCTATGCCGGGCTCTCCAAGTACACGGCGCTCGGCGGCCAGTTGACGGTTTTTGCCCTGCCGCCGTCGTTCTAGCTTCCGGCATGGCGGACAGACGCGGGACGCCCGGCGCTTTATCGGTGCCGGGTGCTCTTCGCGGGGCGCGTTTTTTCTCGAACAAGGATAGTCTCGTGCAAATCAGCAATCTGGTGCGGGCCTTTTTCCTCGCCTTGCTTGTCGCGCTTGGGACCTCGGCGAAGGCCGAGGCCCCAGGAGATGCCAAAGCAGTGAAGCAGGATGACAAAGGCAAATATGTCGATGCCAAAGGCGATCCGACTTTCAACATTAAGCCGGACGGAACGGTCGATTGGTATAGCTACTCTGGAAACCGCCGTTATGGCGACTGCTTTGTCTGTCATGGTCCCGGCGGCGAAGGCTCGACTTATGCGCCGGCCCTGACCGATTCCTTGAAAAGCCTGAACTATGCGGAATTTTACGGGATTGTCGTGGGCGGCAAGCAGGATCTTGGCGGCGGGCAGAACAAGGTCATGCCGGCGTTCGGCGAAAACAAAAACATCATGTGCTACATCGATGACATTTATGTTTATCTCCGTGCGCGATCCGCCGGGGCATTGGGCCGCGAAAAGCCGGAAAAACACGAACCGAAGCCACCGGCGGCGGCCGAGGCCGAGAAGGTATGCTTGGGCGAGAGCAGCTAGCCGTAATCCCCATGCCATACCGGGCCGCCATCATTGCGTTTGCGCTCATGTTTGCGGCGTTTTTCGGCGCGGCCGGCGCGGCGGCGCAACCCTCCGAGGAGGATTCAATCGAACTTGTCGATCCGAAGGTTTTGCGGGTCTGCGCCGACCCGAGAAATCTGCCTTTCTCGAATGAGGCTGGCGAAGGGTTCGAGAATAAAATCGCCGCGCTTCTTGCGCGCAAGCTGGGCAAGACGCTTGCCTACGAATATTACCCCGGCGCCACCGGCTTCGTGCGCAATACGCTGAACGCGCATCGTTGCGACGTAATCATGGGGATGCCGCAAGGAGACGATATCGTTCAAGGAACAAATCCCTATTACCGGACAAGTTATGCCCTGGTCTCGAAAGTGGGAGGCGGTCTTGAAGCAATTGACAGCCTGGAAGATCCGCGTTTGCAAGGAAAGCGCATTGGGATCATAGCCGGCACGCCTCCGGCGACCAATCTCGCGGTCAATGGGCTTTTGGAAAACGTCAAATCCTATCCGCTCGTGGTCGACACGCGGTTTGACGCGCCGGCGGCACTGATGTTCGGTGATCTCGAAGGCGGCCGCATCGATGCCGCCCTACTCTGGGGCCCGATCGCCGGCTATCTCGCAAAGCATGCCAAAATGCCGTTGAAGGTCACGCCGCTCGTCAAGGAGGCGTCCGGACCGCGTATGATCTATCGCATCGGAATGGGAGTCCGCCATTCCGATCAGGACTGGAAACGGCTCTTGAACAAGCTCATCGCCGAAAATCAGGCCGAGATCATCAAGATTTTGGCGTCCTACGGCGTCCCTCTTCTCGACGAGAACAACGCCCTTCTCGCCCACCACTGAGAAAGTGCATTGCTTGGCGAGAGGGTGTCCTTATTCGCGTTAAACGTCGAGGAAATCGCCCGCGTATTTCAATGCCAGAGGCCCCGTTCGGATCGCCTTTGACGGCAAACCGTGAGATCTCGAAGCCGCCGGCGCCATCGCAAGGAGGCGCAAAAACTTGCATAAGCCGGGATTCCTGCCGGATGTCGTTCTCGCCGATATGATCGCGCGCGACCGCGACGGCGATCTTTTGGCCGCGCCCGCCGAATGGGACACGGGCCAAGGACCGGCGCCGCAAATCCTGGTCATGGCCAGGGCCAGACAAAAACCCGGTTCGCCTGCCCCCGCCCCCGGCGACCGCGCCTTAATGCGGGTGCAACCTGTGCAACGCGCCAAGCCAGACGAGCCTGCCTACACCGGGCGCGTGATAAAGCTCTTGCCGCGCGGGAAACCGCAAGTGCTTGGGGTTTTTCGCGCGGATCCGCGCGGCGGCGGCCGGATCGTGCCGATCGACAAGAAAAACGTAAATCGCGGTGAACTTTGCGTCGGCCCCGGCAATGAGGGGACAGCACGCGACGGCGATCTCGTGGCCGTTGAGGTTTTGCGCACCGGCCGCCTCGGCCTTCCGGTGGCACAAGTCCGCGAACGGCTCGGCGGTCTCGACAATGAGCGGGCGATCAGCCTCATTGCCATCCACGCGCACCAGATTCCGCACGTCTTTGGCCCGGAGGTCATTGCTCAAGCCGAGCGGGCGAGACCGGCGACCATGGCCCACCGCGAGGATTGGCGCGCGATCCCGTTCGTCACTATCGACCCCGAAGACGCCAAGGATCACGACGACGCGGTCCACGCCGAGCGCGACCCCGATCCGGCCAATCCCGGCGGCTTTATTGTGCGCGTTGCCATCGCCGATGTTAGCGCCTATGCGCCCCCCGGCACCGCGCTCGATCGCGAGGCGCAGGAACGCGGCAATTCGGTCTATTTTCCCGACCGTGTCGTGCCTATGCTGCCGGAGCGGATATCAAACGACCTTTGTTCGCTGCGCGCGGGCGAGGATCGCCCGGCGCTTGCCGCCCGCATCGTCATTGCCGCCGATGGCCAGATGTTAAGCCATGGTTTCCATCGGATCATGATGCGTTCGGCGGCAAAACTTACCTATGCGCAAACGCAGGCGGCCATCGACCATGGGCCGGACGAGGCCATGGGCCCGCTCCATGCCACTGTCTTACAACCGCTTTACGAGGCCTACGCCGCGCTAAAGATCGCCCGCGGCAAACGCGGGCCGCTGGATCTCGATCTTCCCGAACGCAAGATCATGCTGGACGAGAGAGGCGCGGTGAAATGCATTACGACCCCGCAGAGGCTCGATTCCCATCGCCTCGTCGAGGAATTCATGATCCTCGCCAATGTAGCGGCCGCCCAAACGCTTGCGGCGAAGCACCAGGCTTTCATCTACCGCGTTCATGACGAGCCATCGCCCGAAAAACTCAACCATCTTGCCGAATTTTTAGCCTCCATTGGCATTAAGCTGGGCAAGAGCCAGGTCCTTCGCGCCGCGCAATTCAATGGAATTCTCGCCCGCGTGAAAGGCACGGGACACGAGCATCTCGTCAACGAAGTCGTGCTGCGCACCCAGGCGCAGGCCGAATACGCAGTCGAGAATTATGGTCATTTCGGCCTCAATCTGCGCCGCTACGCGCATTTCACTTCGCCGATCCGCCGGTATGCCGATCTCATTGTCCATCGCGCCTTGATCTCCGCGCTGCATCTTGGGAGCGATGGCCTGGCCGAAATCGGAAACGAGGAACTGGCTGAAATCGCGGCAAAGATTTCCGCCGCCGAGCGCCGGGCCATGGCGGCCGAGCGCGAGACTGCCGAGCGCCTCATCGCGGCTCATCTTTCGGCTCAGATCGGGGCTTCGTTCCAAGGCCGGATTTCGGGTGCGACCAGCGCCGGGCTTTTCGTCAAGCTCGACGAGACCGGCGCCGACGGTTTTATTCCGGCGGCCCTGCTCGGCGACGATTATTTCCGGCATGACCCGGCGCGCCACGCGCTCGTCGGCGCGCGTACCGGCGAGGTGCACCGGCTCGGCGACATTGTAACAGTCCGGCTCGTGGAAGCGGCGCCGCTCGCCGGGGCGCTCCGTTTCGAGCTGATGCGCGAAACCGCCCCGCGGCAAGCGCGGCCGCGTCCGGCCAAAGCCCGCGCGCGCCTTCGGCCGGAATTTGGATCGCCACGAGCGCGGCGTGCCAAACGGTGAGCCGTGCCGCCTGCCGCCGCCAAGGGCGCGAAGAAAATAGCCTCAAGGTTCGAATAACACAGTGACTGCAATATGGTGATCTGTAAAAATCTGGATTTTACTCATCGGACGATGTCAGATTTTGCCATTCATCTCACGGCGGACATTATCGGCGAGGCGGACTCGCTGTTGTCAAGGACGCGAGCCATAGGGCGTTCGGCAGAACGCCCGTCGCAAGCGAAGGGCTATGGCTCGCGCCGGCGCAGCCGGTGCTTCGCATCCTTGACGACAGCGATCTGCTCGCCAAACTCGCCGCCAAGAAATGAATGGCAAGCCGCGATTTTATCGGGCGGTGCCCAATGTGGGGCTTTTACTCGACGTCAAGAAGCGTTTTCTTGCGACCCAGGCGCTGGTTTGAGTCACGACGAACAGTTGCGCAAATCCTTGCGCAGGATTTTGCCGACGTTCGATTTCGGCAAATCATCGCGGAACTCGACCAATCTCGGCACTTTGTAGCTGGCGAGCTCGTTTCTGCAAAAATCGCGCACCGCCGCGGCGTCGAGCAAGGGATCGCCGCGCACGACAAACGCCTTGACGACGTCCCCGCCGGCCGCGTCGGGCACGCCGATCACGGCGCATTCCTTCACGCCGGGAAGTCCGGCGAGCACCGCCTCCACCTCATTTGGAAAGACCTTAAAGCCGGAGACGACGATCATGTCCTTGCGCCGGTCCACAATGGTGAAATAGCCCTCGGCATCCATTGTCCCGATGTCGCCGGTGTAGAGCCATCCGTCGCGCAAGACATTTTCGGTTTCGCCGGGCTGCCGCCAGTAGCCGGGCATGATCTGCGGCCCGCGCGCAATTATCTCGCCGGGTTGGCCGATCGCGACCTCGTTTCCGTCATCGTCGACGCATTTCATTTCGGTCGAGGGAAGCGGCACGCCGATCGAGCCGAGCTTCTCGCGTCCCGAGGGATGAAGAGTGAGGACAGGCGAGGACTCGGTAAGGCCGTAGCCTTCGGTTATCTCGGTTCCAGTGATCTTCCGCCAGCGCAGGGCCACCGACTCTTGCAATGTCATCCCGCCGGCAAGCGATGCACGCAAGCTCTTCGGCGGATTCGCGCAAAACCATGGTTCGTTCAACAGCCCGTTGAACAAGGTGTTGACCCCGGTGATGAAGGTTATGGCCTCCTTCTCGAAGGCCTTGCGAAGATTGATCAGCGGCCTTGGGCTGGGAATCAAGATATTATGCGCCCCACGTGCGAAAAAACACAGCAAGTTCGCGGTGAAAGCGAAGATATGATAGAGCGGGAGCGCGGTCAGGACGTGATCGCTTTCCAGCAATGCGTCGCCCCTAAAAGCGACGACTTGCGCCACGTTCATGATCAGATTGCGGTGGGTCAGCATGGCGCCCTTGCTCACGCCCGTGGTGCCGCCGGTATATTGCAGACAGGCGACGGCGGAGGGTTCCATCTCACTCGTGTAACTCTTGACAGAAGCCCCCGCGCGAATGCTGGCCGCACCCAACGCAAGCGCTTTTGAAAGGCTTGCATGTGGGAAGCGCGGATACGGCACCTGCTTCTTGATGTATTTCTGCACAAATCCGATGAGCCGCCGCGACGGCATTGGAAAAAGGCTCGCAGCCTCGGTCAGAATGACATGCGGCACTCGAACCTGTTCCATTGCAGCTGCAAGCCTACCCGCGAACATGTCGATCGCAACGATTGCAGCGGGCTCCGCGTCCGCGAAAACATTCGCCATTTCATGCGCCGTAAAGAGCGGATTGACATTGACGAGCACGCATCCTGCTTTGAAAATGCCGAATGCGGCGACCGGATAGGCGAGCCCATTTGGAATTTGGATCGCGACCCTGGCCCCCGGCTCGAGCCGCAGCGTTTCACGCAAATAGGCGGCGAAGCAATCCGAGTAGCGGTCGACTTCCGCAAAGGTGAGGCTTGCCGCCATTCCGTTCGGCATGATCGTGGTAAACGCCCGGGCCGCCGACATCCTTGCGGCCAGGGCTGGCGGTATCTCGCCGAGCAAACCGTGGGGCGGCGTCTCGATCCGCGCCGGAACGCCGGCCGGATAGGCGGCGAGCCAGGGGAAGGCTACGTTCTCCGTCTCGCTAGCGTTCGGCACCTTGTCGTCCATCGGAAGTTCCTAACTTTGTCTGGCGGCGTTATACAATGGGGTTTGAGCTTCCGCGAGAGACTTGCCCCGCGCGCCTTGGTGATATAGTGGCAAATGCCCGCGCCGCGGGGATTTGCCTTTATGAACTTTACAAATGGAGCGATCCACATTGGCTGAGGCGAAGAAAATCAACTGGATCCATGTTTCGACTCTCGTCGCGGTCGCCATTCTGGTCGGCACCGAAATGGTTGGCGCGTCCTGGGCGGCGGGATGGGCGCTCGGCGGCCTCCTCCAGCTCGATCCCCTGGTCAGCCGCGTCATCGAGGCGGGATTTGGCCTTTGCGGCTTCGTGCTCCTCTATTATTTCATGCGCACCGCGATTCGCCACGAATCCATCCGCTAAAACTCCCCGTCCGCTTTGCCGCTCCAAATTGCCAAAATAACGGTTGCGCCGCCTTGCGCGCGGGCCGCGCTTCAAGCCGCCTGATCGGAAGGAAAGGCTAATGACAAAAGCCATTGACCGGCGATCGGTTGTGAAGGCCGCCGCCGCATTCGCGCTCGCGGCAACGGATGCGGGACATGGCTTCGCCGCCAGTGCGATCAAGCTTGGCCCGGCGGTGCCTTTTTCCTTCGCTGCGCTCAAGGCCACGGCGCGGCGGATGGCGCGGGAGCCTTACGCAGGCCCGGCGCGGCCTTCGCCCGATATCGTCGCCAAGATCAATTATGAGGCCTGGGGAAAAATCAAGTTCGCCATGGACCATGCGCTTTTCGCCGACGGGCCGGGCCGGTTTCCAGTGAGTTTCTTTCACCTGGGAATGTTTTTTCAAAGGGCCGTGCAAATGCATGTCGTCGATGAGGGCTTCGCGCGGGAAATCATTTACGACCAGAGCTATTTCGAAATGCCCGCGGATTCGATTGCCAAGAAAATTCCGCAAGGCGCGGGCTTTGCCGGTTTGCGCGTTCAGGAAGCGCGCGATGGCGCGCTTGACTGGCGCAAGAACGATTGGGCCGCTTTCCTCGGCGCCGATTATTTTCGCACGATCGGCGAACTGCGCCAATATGGCCTTTCCGCGCGGGCCGTCGCACTCGATGTGGCTGTCGCGGGCAAACCGGAAGAATTTCCCGATTTCACGAAATTTTATATCGACCGGGCGCAGACCCGCGACTCCCTAACGATCCATGCATTGCTCGAAGGCCCCTCGATTGTGGGCGCCTGCCGGTTTTTGCTTTCACGCGGCAAGGGCGTCATCATGGAAATCGAGCAGACGCTTTATTTGCGCGGCGATGTCGTCCGTTTTGGCCTCACGCCTCTCACCTCGATGTATTGGTTTTCGGAAGCGAAAAAAGAGACAGGTATCGACTGGCGCCCCGAGGTTCATGATTCCGACGGTCTTGCGCTGTGGATGGGCACTGGAGAAAGAGCTTGGCGGCCGCTCAACAATCCGCCGCGCATCACCGCGTCGTCGTTTGGGGACGAAAATCCGCGCGGTTTTGGGCTGTTGCAGCGCGACCGCTCTTTCGATCATTATCAAGATGGCGTCTATTATGACCGGCGACCGAGCCTATGGGTCGAGCCCATGGGCGCTTGGGGCAAGGGCGCGGTGCAGCTCGTCGAAATCCCGACCGACGATGAAATCCACGACAACATTGTCGCGATGTGGGTACCCGAGAAAGAAGCAGTGGCAGGGTCGGAGGTCGAGCTCTCCTATCGCCTCCATTGGGCCGCCGGCGAACCGTTTCCGGCGGAGCTCGCGCGCTGCGTCGCAACCCGCTTGGGCAACGGCGGCCAGCCGGGCCAGCCGCGGCCAAGGGGAGTGCGGAAATTCATGGTCGAATTCAAGGGACCGCCGCTGGAGTCCCTGCCCTTCGGCGTAAAACCGGAGCCAGTGCTCTGGGCCTCGCGCGGCACCTTTTCCTATGTTTTCACCGAAGCCGTGCCAGACGATGTGCCGGGCCATTGGCGCGCCCAATTCGATCTTACGGTGGCGGGCCCCGACCCGGTAGAGATGCGCTTATTTTTGCGGGCGGGCGAACTGACGTTGAGCGAGACGTGGCTCTACCAGTATCATCCGTTTTAGACGCGTTCGAATTGTCTTTACCGTTATAGCAAGCATTCGCTGATAGCGATTTTCGAAACTTTCTCGATGTTCGATCAATGAGGTACGCCAAAGGCGCCAAGGCGCGGCTCGCGGCGCCGCCTTAAAAGCGATTCGGACTTCGCAAGCGATGTGTTAGACTGCGCGCCAGTGTGCGAAAATCTTTCCTTGCAGGGCGGCTTGCAGGAAGCGGGTGGGGGATAGTTCAACGGTAGAACAGCGGACTCTGACTCCGTCAATCTTGGTTCGAATCCAGGTCCCCCAGCCAAATCTTACTTTTGGCCGTTTTCGCCATCTCTCCCGCCCCTGCACACGACGCGCTGACGGCGGTTTCCGCCAACAGATCAAACGGTTGGCGGAAGGCGGCAACCACGATGCCATCTTCCCAGGTGCACTTCGATAGCAAGAAGTTGAGCAGGCGGCGCTTTTCGCGCGGTTCCTGCTTTGCGAACAGCCTTTGTGCGCTCCGGGCGAGTTCGAGAAGCTGCACGCCCTCATCCATGTAGGAGCGATCGGCCGCCTGCAGCCGTTCGATCTCGCGCAAGCAGCGGTTTTGCTCCTCGCGCCACTGGTTCGACATTTTCTCGAAGAAGGCCGCATCGACGAGCCCGTCGAGCTTATCGACATACATGGCGTGAATGCACTCATCGAGGCGCTTGTATTCGGCCTGATGCCGCTTGATCGCTTCCTCGTGCTCGCGACGCTCGTCAAGGCCCCGACCTCACCGATGCCGTAATCTACATATTATTGTTGAAACCGGCGCGAAGTAAGACTGCGAGGCCGCGTGGCGTTACCGGCTTTGGCGCATGGCAAGCGCCGCGTGTGGACGGCCCGAGCCTGCAAATCGGGCCGTGTGAGGGCAGTCTCAGCTCAGCAAAGGCGTTCAGCGGGTTTATGCCGGAGTATTCTCTGGTCGGGCAACAGGACATGGGAGACTTCAAAATCATGATCATGGACGATGGGATTGCCGATGCCGGCGAAAGAAACGAGGGAGCTCTGCTTGGGCTTCGGTCGGAGCGTCTCAACCGCCGGTCGTTTCTGTTCGGCTCTGCCGTTGGTCTCGGCGCGCTGGGGCTCGCCGGTTGCGCGACGTCCGACGGCATGATCCCAGCCGAGGTGGCGAAGATTTACGGGCCGGTGCCCAACGAGAAATTCCCGATCCCGGCGGTCGATCTCCGCAAGGTCGATCCGAAATATTATCGCCAGACAGTGCGCTACGACGCCAAAGAGGCGCCCGGTACGATTATCGTCGATCCCGGCAATTACTTTGTTTACCGCATTGAAGGCGACGGAAGCGCCACCCGCTATGGCGCCAATGTCGGCCGCCCCGGGTTCCTGTGGAGCGGTGAAGCTTATGTCGGACGCAAGGCCGAATGGCCCATCTGGACGCCGCCCAAGGAGATGATCGCGCGCCGGCCCGAGGCGCGAAAATATGCCGGCGGCATGCCGGGAGGCCTGGAGAATCCGCTCGGCGCCCGCACGCTCTATCTCTATAAGAACGGCGTCTACACGGTCTACACGATCTACAGCACCAGCGACCCCGAGACGATCGGGACCGGCGTTACGAGCGGCTGTACCGGTCTCCTCAGCCAGGACATGATCCACCTCTATTCACGAACGCCGATCAAGACGAAGGTGGTCATGCTGCCGGCATAGCCAACGGCGCCAACCCCCGGTCCAGGCGCCGCCGGTTTGGGGGAAACGCAAAGAACTGCGGCGTTCGTTCGAGTCATAGCGATTGTGCGGGGTGGCGGTCACTTGTCGTCGCCGGGTGCAGGGGCTGAGGTAATGGCGAGGCATGACGGCGGATTCGCCGCCCCTTGAGCCGGAAAACCATTGCAACAAACGCCACGCCAAAGCGGACTGCAGCTCGCCGTCTTGTTGCTATTGGCTTACAAAAATGCACGAAAAATGAAGCCTTGAAAAGAGAGTATAACCGCGGCCCTCCATGAGCTTGGTGATTGGCATATTAAGTAACGAACGGACGTCTGTCGCGACAAGAACTTCAGAAATTATCACCTTAGGTCGAATTGAATCGGATAAACAACTAAGAATATCGTAATCAAATCCCTCGACGTCAATTGACAAGAGGTCGATTTCTCTACCACCCAAGTGCTCAGCAAGCACAGAATTTATGTCGCGGGTCTGAATTGCAATCTGTTGTAAGAGGCGCGCTCCACGCCCAATGTGTTTATTTACTGTATCCTCTGTCAAAAAGCCATTGAGTCCCGGCTTATCGAAGCAACTGAAGCAAAGTACATCTGGCACAGGAGCTATTGCGATTTCAAGATTGATATCCTCTGGTCGATGCTTTTGAAATAAAGCCATCGATCCAGGCATCGCGTCCATATTTATGCCCCTCCACCCCAGAGAATAAAGTAGCGCCGTGTTGGAAAGGTTGAACGGGTGATGTGCCCCTATATCTACGTAGAACCCTTTCTGAATTCCGAACACATCGCACATGATCTTGTTTACCAGAATATCTTCTCCTTCCCACGAATAGGATTGCATTCGATACTCCCTATACCATCGATGTAGTTAAGAGCGACCCAAACGAGCAAATTCAATCGAATTGTGAGATGTTTCCGTGGGCCAAGGAATTAAGCCGGCATTCGGTGGTTGACGGCCTTCCCGCGGCCGAGACAGTCACACAAGCGAGTCACCTTACACGGAACTTGGCGCTTTCGCCAAGTTCCGTGCTGGTTTCAACGCAACAGCGGTACACTGCCGGAAAGGGGGATTCAACGCCATTTGGAGGTGGTTCGCGAGGGTTCGACTCTGTAAGGCGCGTTGCGGAGATCGAAAGTGCGCCGCAAACGCACACAAGAAGGAGGTTCGATAATGAACTGACCGATTGTGTCAAAGCTGTGTGAGAAATGAAGGAAAGGCCCTTCGGAATCGGCTTTCAGGAGTAGGTTTCAAGCCGCTCCAAGCTGCCGCGGTAAAGAGCCACGGTGGCGAGCATGGAGTCAAAGCGCCGGGGATCGTACCCCGGGCAGGTGTGGATCTGAGAGACGAACGAAAGTGAACCTCCGTTGACGCGCCGTAAACCACAGCCGCCCCTGTCATCCGTGGTTAATGTCCTCAGGGCTCACAGCCACCGTTCGGGCTGCTTTCTCCCGCGGTAGCGGGTTCGTTCATTGGCGCAACCGCCCCAAATTTGCACTGGCTCTCTTCCCGGATTCGCCGGCACTTGACATGGCCCACCTCAGTCCCGAACATTAAGAGTTAAGTCCGCGCGGGACCGCCTTTTTCCGAGGATATGTATTGCATGGCCGCCGCCGTCTCGCCGCTCGCGCCAACATCAATTCCCGTCGTGCCGGAGATCGCAGGCGTGCGCTTTGCTGCCGGCGCTGCCGCGATCCGTTACAAGGATCGCGCCGATGTAATGCTCGCCGCATTCGACAAAGGCACGGAGGCAGCGGGGGTTTTTACGAAATCGAAATGTCCGTCGGCGCCTGTCGATTGGTGCCGGGCAAGGCTCAAGGCGGGCAAGGCGCGTGCGCTGGTCGTCAACTCCGGCAACGCCAATGCGTTTACCGGCAAGGCCGGGGTGCAGGCGGTCAAGCTCACCGCCGCGCTTGCCGCCAAGGCAACGGGCGCGCCGGCAAATGAGATTTTTCTCGCATCGACCGGGATTATCGGCGAGCCGCTCGATGCAACGAAATTCGACGGTATGCTCGAAACGCTTTTTGCACGCGCAGCTCCAAACGGCCTTCTTGAAGCCGCCAAGGCGATCATGACCACCGACACTTTTCCCAAAGTCGCAACCGCGCGCACGGCGCTCGGCGGCGTGGAGGTCGCTCTCACTGGCATGGCTAAGGGCGCGGGCATGATCGCCCCCGACATGGCGACCATGCTGGCATTCGCATTTACCGACGCGCCGATTGCCGCGGCGGCCCTGCAATCCATGCTGGCCAAAAGCGTGGCCCGGTCGTTCAATGCGATCACAGTCGACAGCGATACCTCGACCTCCGACACTTTGATGCTGTTCGCGACCGGGGCCGCCGCCAAACGCGGCGCGCCAAAAATCGCCGCGGCCAACGACCGCCGTCTCGCTCCGTTCAGACAAGCGCTCGACCGGCTCCTCCTCGATCTCGCGCATCAGGTCGTGAAGGACGGGGAGGGCGCGCGCAAATTCGTCGAGGTAAAGGTGACAAGCGCGGTTACCGAAGCCGCCGCCAAAAAAATTGCTTTCTCGATCGCCAATTCGCCCCTGGTCAAAACGGCGATCGCGGGCGAGGACGCCAATTGGGGGCGCGTCGTGATGGCGGTCGGCAAGGCCGGCGTGCCGGCCGAACGCGATAGACTCTCGATCTGGTTCAACGATGTTCGTGTCGCCTACAAGGGCCAGCGCGACCCCGCCTATGACGAGGCTGCCGTCTCCGAGCTCATGCGCGGCGCGGAAATTACAGTTCGCGCGGATTTGGGCATGGGCAAGGGCAAAGCAACGGTTTGGACTTGCGATCTCACCAAGGAATATGTCGCGATCAACGGCGATTATCGCTCGTGAGCGGCGAGCCCGTTTCGTGAAACTTCTGCTCGCAGCCGCCGTAGCGCTTATCGGCCAGGATCGCCGCGTGCTGATCGCGCAACGTCCGGAGCCCAAGTCTTATGCGGGCCTTTGGGAATTTCCCGGCGGCAAGGTGGAAGCCGACGAGCGGCCTGAAGCTGCCTTGGTCCGGGAACTGCACGAAGAACTAGGCATCGCGGTCGACGAGGCGTGCCTCGCGCCGTTCACGTTCTCGAGTTTTGCCTATCCGGACTTTCACCTGCTCATGCCGCTTTATATTTGCCGGCGCTGGAAAGGTTTCGTCGTGGCGCGCGAAAACCAGACGCTGAAATGGGTGCGGCCACGGGAGCTGCGGGCCTACCCCATGTTGCCGGCCGATGCGCCCTTGATCCTTGCGCTCCTTGATCTTCTTGACTGACATCGGTCGAGGATCGCCGCCACAATCGCCGCGGCCGGCCCGCGGGCAACGTTGCGGTCGAGCAAAACAAGGCTCGGCCTCGGCGCGCCGGGCGATCGCGCCGGTTCACGCAAACGAACGCTTCGGCCGAAGCTTGTCTCAGCACCGCTTGAGCAATTCCGGCCGCCGCTCGCGGGTGAGTTTTAGCGCTTGCTCCTCGCGCCAGGCCCTGATTTTCGCGTGGTCGCCGGAAAGCAAAACGTCCGGTATGGCAAGGCCTTCCCATTCGCGCGGCCGCGTATAATGCGGATATTCGAGCAGTCCGGCCGCGAAACTTTCTTCGACGCAGGAAGCTTGCGCGCCCATCACGCCAGGCAACAGCCGCACGCAGGCGTCGCACACGGCATAAGCCGCGATCTCGCCGCCCGAGAGTACATAGTCGCCGATGGACACTTCTTCGAGGCCGCGCGCGGCAACGATCCGTTCGTCTACTCCCTCGAACCGGCCACAGATCAGCACCACCCCCTCGCCCGCGGCGAGCGCGCACGCGCGCGCTTGGGTGAGGGGGACCCCGCGCGGGGAAAGAAGCACGCGCGGACGCCTGTCGGCCGCGTCGAGTCCAGCATCGAGGCTGGCCCCCAGCACATCGGCGCGGATCACCATGCCCGGGCCGCCGCCCGCCGGCGTATCGTCAACCACGCTATGGCGGCCTTTTCCATGCGCGCGGATGTCCTTTGTCTCGATCACCCAAATGCCGCGCGACAAGGCCTCGCCCGAAAGCGAGACACCGAGCGGCCCCGGAAACATCTCTGGAAACAGGGTGAAAACCGTCGCCCGCCACATCGGCCCAGAACCCCTCAACGCTTCCGAGGTTTCGCTTCGATCACGGGGGGAGGCACGACAGTCAAAACGCCCGCCTCGATATCGACACGCGGAAAAACCTCCTTTGTGAACGGCAAAAGCAGTGTCTCGCAACTCTCCCGGCAGGCAATTTCCAAAATATCGCCGCCGCCAAAATTCAAGACGTTGACGACGATGCCGAACCTCTCTCCCGCATCGTTCATCGCGGCAAGCCCGATCAGATCGGCGGAATAAAATTCCTCGTCTTCCACATTGGGCAAGGACGCTCGGGGAACATAAAGCGCGGCATTGGCCAAAGTTTCAGCGCTCGCGCGGTCGGCAACCCCCGCGATCTTGGCAATGAACATTTTTTGCTTGATTGGCCGCAGACCAACAATCGAAAATCGCCGTGTTCCGCTTTCGTCAAAAAGAGGCGTCATGGCGGCGATGGCGGAAGGAACGCCGGTAAAGGAAATGAGCCGCAATTCGCCGCTGACGCCCTGCGGGGCGCCAAAACGGCCAACGAGAATGCGATCCTTGACCATTGCGCACACATCGCGCCCGCGGTCATGTGGCGGACGTTGCCGCGCCTTTCGCCTCGGCGGCGGCGCGCTCGCGCGCCTTTTTCCTTGGCAGCGCCTGCTTAGGATTGTCGCGCGGGGCACGCTTTAAGACGCCGAGGGAATCAAGCAGACGAGCGACTCGATCGGTCGGCTTCGCGCCCTTTGCGATCCACGCTTTCGCCTTTTCTTCATCAAGCACGATTCGGCCCTCCGCGTCCTTCGCCTTCAAGGGATCGAAAATGCCGAGGCGTTCGATGAACTTTCCATCGCGCGGCATTCTGGAATCGGCGACGACGACCCGATAGAACGGCCGCTTCTTGGCGCCGCCGCGCGACAGACGAATTTTTAGTGGCATTGTGCTTTCCCTTCAACTCATGGTGATTGGTGTCTAGCATTCAACAAGATCGAGCCTTTTTTCGATGCGGGTGACACGCGCGTCGAGGCGATCGAGCTTTGTATTGATCTCCGCGAGTTGTACGGAATGGTCGGCCACCGACCGTTCGACGTGGCCGGGGCGCGCGATGACATCCTCGAGCTTATGCTCCATGCGACCGAGCTGGCGCATATGACGCAAGTGCTCGAGGACAAGATTTTCAACCTCGGCCCTCACTTCTTCTTTCCAAACGGGTTAAGGCCGCTCCACAGGCCGCCGCCGAGCCCAGGCAGTTTCACTCCCCCAAGACCGGGCAATTGCGGCGGCTCCGGCGGCTTCGGGCCGGGTTTGACTTGGGCGGGCTGCGCCGGCGGCCCGATTTGCCTCTGGCCAACTTGCCTTTGCAAGGCGGCAAGCTGGTCCGGCGTTGGCTGCGGCATGGCGCCCCCCATCCCGCCGCCCGGCAGGCCGAACATGGAAGCCATCTTGCCCATCGCGCCGCCACGCTTGGCGCCGCCCATCGATTTCATCATATCGGCCATCTGCCGGTGCAGCTTCAAGAGCTTGTTGACATCCTCGACCTTGACGCCGGAGCCCGCCGCGACGCGCCTCTTGCGCGAGGCCTTGAGGACATCGGGGGCGCGCCGCTCCGCGCGCGTCATCGACGAAATAATGGCGCGCTGGCGCTTGACGATGCCATCGTCGAAACGGGAAGAAGCAAGCTGCTCCTTCATCTTGGCGACGCCCGGCAGCATCCCCATGATGCCCCCCAGGCCGCCGATCTTCTCAACCTGGGCGAGCTGGTCGGAAAGATCATCGAGATCGAACTTGCCCTTGCGCATCCTCTCGGCGACGCGGCGCGCTTTTTCGGCATCGATCGACTCGGCCGCCTTCTCGACGAGCGAGACGATGTCGCCCATGCCGAGAATGCGGTTTGCTATCCGGGAGGGATGAAAATCCTCAAGCGCATCCATCTTCTCGCCGGTGCCGAGAAGTTTGATCGGCTTACCGGTGACCGCGCGCATCGAGAGCGCCGCGCCACCGCGCCCGTCGCCATCGATTCGGGTCAGCACGATGCCGGTGATACCGACCCGGTCATCAAAGCTTTTCGCAAGCTGCACCGCGTCCTGGCCGGTGAGACTGTCGGCGACGAGCAAGATCTCGTGCGGGCGCGAGGCCGCCTTGATCGCGGCCATCTCCTCCATCAGCGCTTCGTCGATATGGGTGCGCCCGGCGGTGTCGAGCATGACGACGTCGTAGCCCTGCAAGCGCGCCGCCTGTTCGGCGCGTTCGGCGATCTGAACAGCGGTCTGCCCGGCGAT
This sequence comes from Beijerinckiaceae bacterium, assembly GCA_052386575.1. Lineage (GTDB taxonomy): Bacteria > Pseudomonadota > Alphaproteobacteria > Rhizobiales > Beijerinckiaceae > Methylocapsa. The sequence continues at coordinate 941 of JBQTKC010000209.1, read as the reverse complement.
GATCGGCAAAGTGTCGATTTCGGCCTGGCGGCCGAGCACCGCGAGCTGCTCTTGCGCCGCCGGGCGCTTTACGTCGAGCGAGGCCATCAACACCTTGCTCTTCATCCGGTTGGCAAGACGCCTGGCGATTTTCGCGGTGGTCGTCGTCTTGCCCGCGCCTTGCAGGCCGATCATCATGATCGCGACCGGCGCCGGCGCGTTAAGATCGATCGGATCGGCATCCGCGCCAAGCGTCTCGATCAACACGTCGTTGACGATTTTCACGACCATCTGGCCGGGCGTCACCGATTTAACGACACTGGCGCCGACCGCGCGCGCGCGTACCTTGTCGACGAAGGAGCGCACGACATCAAGCGCGACATCGGCTTCGAGAAGGGCGCGGCGGACCTCGCGTAGCGCGAGGTTCACGTCCTCCTCCGACAGCGCGCCGCGCCGCGTCAATTGGTCCAATATCCCAGAGAGCTTTTCCGAAAGCCCTTCGAACATGCGCCTATCCTGTTGTCGCGCCGCCCCGGCGGCCGGATTATTCCCGATCCAGCGAAGCTGCAATGCAAAACGCGCCCGGGAGCGCGACGCGCCGCCGGGCGTTCCCCGCTTGCCTCAAGGGACAAGGCGGCTCGCTCGAAAAAACCCCCAAATCAAGGACAAGTCTTGTTGCAGCCTGCCCGCAAGGAAGTCAAGCGAGCCCGGCGCCCGGTACCAGTAAAGCTTGAGGAATTATCCACTTGACAAGCTCGGCCTGTTGGGCCTCCTTCTACCCGGATGAAAATGTGGCTTTTGATGTTGTTGCTTTTCCTTTTGAGCGCATGCGAGCGGGGCGATCCCATCCTGCGCATCAAGGAGAATTGCGAAAAGGAATTTGGCGCGCAAGGTGCAACAGCGGTGGATAAATGCGTGCGCTGGGCTGTCGCGCCGCCGTCGGGTGCACCCGAGAAAGGCCA
>JBQTKC010000208.1:0-2864 GCA_052386575.1 Beijerinckiaceae bacterium | reverse complement strand
CCTAGAAAGCGCTCGCCGCCATGGTGGACATCGGCGCGGGCTCCGGTTATCTCAAGCCCGGTTCAGATAGAAAGCAGGCAGATGGCCGATTCCATCAGTTCCGATTTGGCGTCGAGCGCGCTCCTCTATCATCGTTCGCCTCGCCCCGGCAAGCTCGAGATCGTGGCAACCAAGCCGCTTGGGACGCAACATGATTTGTCGCTAGCTTATTCGCCCGGCGTCGCCGCGGCATGCCTCGCGATTGCCGTCGAGCCCCGCGCGGCGGCCGAACTCACGATACGGCAAAATCTCGTCGGGGTGGTGACCAACGGCAGCGCGGTCTTGGGACTTGGCGACATCGGTCCCCTCGCCGGCAAGCCGGTGATGGAAGGCAAGGCGGTTCTCTTTAAGAAATTCGCGGGGATCGATGTGTTCGACATCGAGATCGCGGAGACCGATGTCGACCGGCTGGTGGACATCATCGCCGCGCTGGAGCCAACGTTTAGCGGCATCAATCTCGAGGACATCAAGGCGCCGCAATGTTTCGAGGTCGAGCGCAAGCTGCGCGAACGGATGTCGATTCCAGTGTTTCACGACGATCAGCACGGCACCGCGATCATCGTCGGCGCGGCGGTCCTCAACGCCATGGAGTTTACCGGCAAAAACATTGGCTCCGTCAAGATCGTGACATCTGGCGCCGGCGCGGCGGCGCTCGCCTGCCTCGATTTTCTGGTCGTTCTCGGCGCCAAGCGCGAGAACATTTTTGTCACCGACATCGAAGGCGTCGTCTATCGCGGCCGGAAAGCCTTGATGAATGCCAATGTCGAGATCTATGCCAAGGATACCGGCGCGCGCGCGCTCAAGGATGTCCGCGGCGGCGCCGATATTTTTCTCGGGCTTTCGGCGGGAGGCGTTTTCACGCCGGAGATGGCGAACGAGATGGGCGAACGGCCGCTGATCATGGCGCTAGCCAATCCTACTCCTGAAATCGAGCCGGGCGTGGCGCAAGCGGCGCGGCCGGACGCCCTGATTTGCACCGGGCGCTCTGATTTTCCCAATCAAGTCAACAATGTGCTTTGCTTTCCCTACATTTTTCGCGGCGCGCTGGATGTTGCCGCCACGGCCATTAACGAGGCAATGAAGCTCGCCGCGACGCGGGCGATCGCGCAGCTCGCCCACGATGCGCCATCCGACGTGGTCGCCAGGGCCTACGGCGGCAAGGCGCGCCAATACGGCAAGGACAGCCTTATTCCGGCGCCTTTCGATCCGCGCCTGATCTTGCGCATCGCGCCGGCGGTTGCCAAGGCCGCGATGGATACCGGCGTCGCGAGAAGGCCGATCGCCGATTTCGCCCTATATGAAGAGACATTGTCGCGCTTTGTATTCCGTTCCGGCTTCGTCATGAAGCCCGTGATACAGGCCGCCAAAGCTTGTCCCAAACGCGTGATCTATGCGGAAGGCGAAGACGAACGGGTGCTGCGCGCGACGCAAACCGTTGTCGAGGAGGGGATCGCCAAACCTATTCTCGTTGGCCGTCCGGAGGTGATCGAATCCCGCATCGCGCGTTTCGGCCTGGCGGTGCGGCCGGGACGCGATTTCGAACTTATCGATCCAAACGACGACCCGCGTTATCGCGATTATGTCGCGGACTGTCTCGATGCCGCCGGACGGCACGGGATCACGCCCAAGGCGGCGCGGCTCTTGGTTAGAACCAACGCGACGGTGATCTCGGCGGTCGCGGTGAAGCGCGGCGACGCCGACGCCATGATTTGCGGCCTTGACGGCCGCTTCAATCCACACTTGCGCTACATCAAGGACATTATTGGGCTCGTTCCGGGCGCGACCGATCTTTCCGCGATGTGCTTGATGATTACCAATAAGGGCGCCTTTTTTATCGCCGATACGCATGTGAGGCGGGATCCCGCAGCTCCGGAGATCGCGGAAATGGCGCTGCTGTGCGCGGCCCACGTCCGCCGCTTTGGGATCGAGCCGAAGATTGCCCTTGTGTCGCATTCGGATTTCGGTTCGGATGATACGCCTTCCGCCCGCAAGATGCGCGACGCGCTTGAAATCTTGCACCGGCGCGCCCCGGATCTCGAGGCCGATGGCGAGATGCAGGCCAATACCGCCTTGTCGCAGTTGATGCGCGACCTCGTGCTGCCATCCTCGCGTCTGAAAGGCGAGGCAAACGTTCTCGTCATGCCCAATCTCGATGCCGCCAATATCGCCTATACGATGACGACGATCATGACCGACACCCTGCCGGTCGGCCCGATCCTGATCGGCACCGCCAAGCCCGCCCATATCCTGACGCCCTCGGTGACGGCGCGCGGCATCATCAACATGACCGCGGTTTCGGTCGCCGAAGCGCAAGGAAACAGTTGAGCCAAACGCCTCGAGGGACTGTCCTCGCTATTAAGCAGTTCAAAAATAAGCGCACATTTTTCTTGACTGGGGAAGTAGCGATCGAGTCCATGAGGGGACGAGAAAAGATGCCCGCCAATCCGCTGCCGAATACGCCGGCCGCATCCCCGGGAGTCGGCAAAATCGTCGAGCGTTTTCGAGCATCGTGCAAGCGCTCAAATATAAAATACTGAACTTGAGATTTCAGGCGCCGCCGGATTAAATCGCGGCTTGCCATTCATCTCTTGGCGGCGACCCCCGGGGTCCCTCCCATAGGCGTTAAAATAAGCGAGCCATCTTTTGATGGCTGCGTCGTCGAGGCGGCTCGCGCAGATGCCGCTGCGGCACTGTCGCGCCTCGCTGGAGGCAGGTGATTGCCGGCTCGGGGATGATGGCTTGGAGAAGTGTTGCGGCGAGCTGGCGCAGGAGACGCCAGATGGCAGGCCGCGTCAGGCGGCGGCGAGCAAGCGGGGAGAGTCCTC
>JBQTKC010000207.1:0-6496 GCA_052386575.1 Beijerinckiaceae bacterium | reverse complement strand
CTTTCACCACCCGGCGAATACGACGACTGCTCTCGTCATAAGTGTATTCGGCTACTACCTGGCCGTCGCTCCTGCGGGTCACAACCTTCAATCGGTTCCGATAGTCCCACGCAAACGTATAAATGCCGTCATCCGTTTCATTCCCATTATCATCTGAGAGAATGTTCGTTAGAGTTCCTGCTGTCACCCGCCGCACGATCTCGTTAAAGGCGGAGTGCTGTCTCGTCTCTGTTCCTGCATTTATACTGGCCCAATTACCCACGCCATCGAGGTTCCAACTCGTTTGAATCGGAACATTTGCACTCGGTGTCACGATGGCGGTCTTGCTGTCATTCAGTGCCCCTCGATCCAGCTTGATCAAGCGGTAAGCTGAATCATAGTCATACCCTTCGCTCTCTCCGGTTGCATGCAGTTTCTCCTCGATTTGCCTGTTGTTCATCCGGTCGTACGTGTGGGTGAAGCCAACGATAAGCGAGTTGTCGGCGCGGAGGTGGCGGAGTCGGGTCGGGCGACGCAGACCATCATAGCCTACGTCGGTGTCACTCCCATCGTCCAGATAGGTCATGCGCGTACCGTTGATGGGGTAGCGGCGCCCCAGCACGCGGTTTACACCGATGTATTTATAATCGGTGATGTTCTGAGCGGCGCCCTGATCAGCAACGGTGGCTAGCCTGTCGAGGCCGTCATAGTTGTATTCCAGAGCGCGGTCATTGGGATAGGTGAGGCGGGTTCGCAGATTTTCCGCCCGCCATGCCGAGGAGATGGCCTTGGCGGGAAGCTCACCAATTTTCTGCGTCTCTTCGATGATCCGGCTCAGACTATCGCGGGCATAGGTGATTATGGAATCGTCACCCCTGTCACCCGGCTCGTTGTTATCCTTGGCGAGGGTCAGGCGCGACAGACCGTCATATCGGTAACTCACCGCCGTGGTGCCGACCACACCCGGAGCATGAGTAATCATGCAATCGATTCGGCGATTAATGGCGTCGAACTGACACTCGCTTCGTGAGCCGTTCTCATCGGTAAGGCGCACCACATTATCGTCCGGATCAAATTCCATGGTGATCGTTGTGGGTGGGTCGGCGCGGTCGGCCAGAGCAGGAGACACGACGATGCCTTTCGTCTCAGTCAACCGCCGGTTCAGGTTGTCAAAGCTGTACCGGGTCTGGTTGCCGTTGTCGTCAGTCAGGCTCGCTAGAAGTGAATTTCCGTCCCAATCATGGCGAACAGTGATCAGTCCATCGCCGCCGCCCTGAGATAGGCTGGGCGTGGGCGTCGCAGTTTTGACACCGAAAAGAGCGGCGCCGATGTTGACACCGTCGCCCTGAGCTGAATCAGTGAGTACAGCGTCCTCTTGTATCTTGCGATTGATCCCGTCATAGAAATAGCGGGTGACGTTACCAAAGTCATTGATGGTATTAACGGTGAGGGCACCGCCTGTGAAAGCCCGTCGAGCGATGGAAGCCCCGCTCAGGGGTCCCTGAGCGTCAGCCATGGCTACTGGGTTGTCCCGCGAGTCATAGCGATAGTCCATCGTTTGTCCGATGTTATCGACGCTGCGCTGGATTCGGTTCAGGCTATCGTAGAAGTTGGTGGCCAGAAAGATTTCAATGATACCGGCGACCTGCGAAACGTCCGTTTCCTTGCGCTCGATGATGTTATTATTGTCGTCATAAGCCATCTCCACGCTATTGCTCTCAGGGTCTACAGTCTTGGTGACCCGGTCAGCACCATCGTAGAAAGATTGTGAAGTGTCCCCATCGTCTTCGACCGCAAAGGTACCACGGGAATTGCGGTCATATTCCATGCGTGCGGTTACACGCCCGATGATGTTAGTGCCGGTAATCCCAGAAATGCTTTGATTGTCTCCAGGTGTGAGATTGCCTTTACGAAGGTCAGAGGCACCGTCGGCCACATCCACAGGACGCACGGTCGGGATGGTGCTCACAAAGAGGACTTGGTCCGTCTGGAAAGCACGGTTCAGTTCGTCGTGGAGCGTCTCTGTGGCTGCTAGCAGGTTGGCGTTCACGAGGTTGGCCGCTTGGATGAGACCACCAGAGGAGACGGGTATCGGCAGCACATCTGGACCATCGGAAGTGGGAGAAGCACCGCCGACCGGACCGAAGTGAGCCATGCGAACCACGTTGCCAGCCGGGTCGTATTGGGTGACGCTCCGGTTGCCTACGCTGTCAATCACGCTGCTGCGCCGGTCGAAGCCGTCGTAGAGAGTGCGGGTGCGGTCACCACCACCGCCCAGCTTGGAGTTGTTGGCGGCGGAACCGTCGGTATCGGCAGCGTCCACCTCCTCGATGGCATTACGGTTTCGATCGTAGTGGTGAGTCATGACGGACGGCACACCGCCACGCGGATTATAGGGCCCGCTCGGAGCAGCTAAGGTTTCGGCTGTGGCATTCAGGGCGCCGCTGGTGGTCTCCAACAAAAGGTCGCGCTCGTCGTAGAGCGAGGTCGCTGCGTTGCCTTCCGGCCAGATCTCCAGGGTGCGATTTTGGTTGGGGTCATAGCGATGCCGATGAACCAAAGTTTCGGTGACATCGACCTCTTCCGTCTTTTCGATCACGTTGTCCAGGATGTCGTATTTATGGGTGTAATCGACAAAACCGCCGGTATTGGAGGTGTTCCCTCGGTCTTCAACCTGCCGCAGGGTGACATTGTTATTGAAGTCGTAGAAGACGTTTTCTTTATACGAGAAGGGGACGAGATCCATCGGCTCGGGCGGATCGCCACTGCTCTTGGCGGGAACCGCAGCCGCGCGCACGGTCTGTACCACCTGATTCAGCTCGTTCACGAAGTAGTCGGTGCGGATCCCCCGGCCATCGGTCATAGTCGTCTGGTTGCCGACGTCGTCGTAGGTAAAGGCCGTGCGGATATTGACCGGTGGCGGGTTGGTGCGGTTGTTGCGGATGGGATCAGAGACGGTGTCCTTGATCTCTTCGGCCAGATAACCCCCCGTGGTGGAATCCAGAGGGCGTCCATCGGCTGGCGCCGATGAGAGCGCCCCATCACCGTCCGGGTCGGTCTCGGGGAAATAGTCGTTGATATGGACGTTCCCCTCGGCATCGACCATGGAGATCATCTGACCGAACCGGTTATAGCGGCTGAGGGTCACGATGTCCTGGCAGCGGTCGCCTTCGATGGCCGCCTGATTCGACCCCTCCAAGAGCACCACGCTCGGTTCCACCCGGCGCACCACATTGCCGGCGACCTGCGGCGAGGTGTCGCCGTCGCCGTTGACATCCCCGAGACCAAGCTCCATGCCAGCGGCCTGCAAGCGGGCCCGAACCTCGGCCTCGCTGGTCCGCAATTCCTCGGCCAACAAGGGGAGGACGGCGGCCGGGTCGCCTTCCTGATAATCGAAGAAGTGCCGGGTCGTGTAGCGCTCCCGCTGGCTTCTGTCACAGACATCAGGGATGGGCGGGACGAAGGCCGGATCCAGGCCCCGCGAGTCGGTCACGGCGGCGGGCTGCTGGTAGATGGGCTCGTAGACCGTTTCGGAGAACAGGGCGGTTTGGTCGCCCCCGCGCCTGGCGTCCGGGGTGCGGACGGTGCGGATGTTGTTGCCCTGCTGGAAGCGGTCGCGATTGTTCTCATCGAAGCGCGGGGCGATGCTATTGCTTTCCGGCAAGGTGGTCTGCACGCGCTCTTTGTCGTGGTTGTATCGAGAATAGGTGACGAATGCCTTCGGTTCCTGCTTGCGGAAGCCGCGGGTGTATTCGCGCTTCTCGAGCAGGGTGTCGAAGGGGCTGTGGACGTAATCGGTGAGGTTGCCGCGCCGGTCGGTCACCCGGGTCTTGAGGAAGGGGGCGTTGGTGCTGCCGGCGTAGGGGGCCACCTGTTGATAAGCGTAATGGATCGTACCGCCGGCGGGCACGCCGTTGCCGTTGGTCCCGCCGATCCCGTAGCGGAGCACGCGGTCGAAGCTCTCGGGGCGCTTGGGATCGGTACCGTAGTTCAGGCGCTCGCGGGGCGTGTTCCGTTTGGTGCGAAGGGTCTGGGGATTGTCGGGGTCGAGATCCACCGCGGTCTCGTTGGGATGTTCGATGGCGAGGAGGTTATGTAACAGACGTGTCCGGTCGAGTCCTTTGACCTTGGGCGGCAGGTCGGCCTCCTGGAGATAGCGGAACCGGTAGGTCTTGCCCGCCAGAAAGTCATTGCCCGTCGGGGTATTCAGCACTTTGGGCCCGGTGACGGAATAGAGGTTCCCCGCCGGATCATAATCGAAGCGCAGTTGGCGTCCCGTGGGCGATTTATTGTCACGGCGGAAGTCCTCGATGTCCTTGAGCCGCCCGCGGCGGCCCGGCTTGGGATCATCGGCCGGGTAATACCGGTAGACGATGTCGCGTCCCATGGTGTCGACCACCGTGGTAAGCACGAGCTTGTCGAGGCCGGGCGGTTTCCCGTAGAGAAACCGCATCACGTTGCCGTTGCGGTCCTCCATCTGCATCAGCCGGCCGGCGGCCGGTGTGGGCTGTTTGGGGTCTTTGCCGAAACCCCGATAGGTCATGATCATGCCGTCCGGGCGGCGGATCTCGAGATCCCCCTGCGCATTGAAGACCAACTGCTCGTAGTATTCCATGGGGGCGATGAAGACCCCTGGCCTGTCGCTCGCGATAAACACGTCGGTGCGCAATTCGCCGCCGAATTTGACGATGTTTTTGCCATCCTGGAGCAACCGGTCATCGCTGTAGTTGAAGGCCCAGTCTTTGGCGAAATCGCCGGTGGCGGCGGGTCTTAGATGGCCTGCCTCGCTGCGGTAGCTGCGGCTGAACGTCCAGTCAAAGCCACGGCCGGGGATGGCGGAATCTGTCGTGTGGATCTTCGTCTCGCCGGCAAACGTGGCAATAAAGCTGCCCGCGTCAGAGATCCCGGGGTCCTGGGCATCCTGTTCGGTAGACGGGCAGCAGTCGCAGCATATCCGCTCGTTGCTCAAGTAAAAATAGGTCTCCGCGATAGTGCCGGGGCCGCCTTTGGGATAAACCACCTCGGCCTGGCCCGCGACCGCGCCCTGCCCGCCGAAACCGGCGTGGATCTTTAGCCGGGCGATGCCATTGGCGTCGGTTCGCACTGTGGCGGCGTCCAGCGGTGTGACTTGCACGCTGTAAAAGGTCTCGGCGGCTTCGCGAATGCGCTTGTCCTTCAATGGTTGGCGGAAAAACCGAAAGGCGATATCGAGATCCGGAGTCGCCGGCGTGGTGGTCAAGGTGCGGATGACCGGCGCATCGTTGAGCAGAGTCGCGCTTGGTTTATCGAGCGCAAGGCGCAGCACCGTGACGGGCTCGCGCGATACTTCGACGCCAGAGACCGAGGCCGTCAACCACACATCACCGTGGACCCGGCTGGGACGGGCTCTGTCGCCCCGGACACGGATCTGCGCGCTATTGTCTTCGCCGCCGCGGGTGGTGAGGCTGGCCGTGGTAGCTCTGCCCGACTCCCCGTAGAACATCACCCCGCCGGGATCGCGAGCCGGGGTTTGTCCGAGCTCGACCGTGACAGGCGCCGTCCCCTCAGCCCGCACCGTCAGGAGGAGGCCGTCTCCGACCCCGATGAATCGGCGCCCCTTCGGGTCGGAAGGCACCTCGATCCCCACCGCTGGCACCGCGGTGGATGGCGCTGTTCGCGTAACGAGCAGCGATAAACCCACAAGGATCAGGGCAATGAGCCCGAAACCGATGAGCGAATTCAGGCTGATCTGGCCTTGCGAAAATGCATGCGGTCGCCCGTTGAGTGGAGCCATGCTCACCTCCTTGCTTTTCGCCCGCGTTGTTGCTGTATCCGCTGTATCGACAGCCCTGTAGACGCTTGAAGCGCTGAACCCAGCCCCGTTCTCCTAGGCGGGGAGAGCTGTATTTAGGGCAGGTCTACTGCAAGCTGCTGCGCGGCCTATTTGCTGTGTTGCGCGCTCGCTCGCCCCTCGCTGTGCTCCGTGCGCTATTTCGGGGTCTCGCTCCTCTGCGCCTTGCATCCGGGCCTTTCGCTACCGTTTATCGAGGTGCCCTTTAGTCTTGCCTTTGGCTGTTTGCGAATAGACGGGGCAAGGCATTAACTTGGGTGACGCCCGTGATCTTTACCCGACCCTCTCTTTCCGGCGGGTTCCGAAGGAACGATGCACTCGCGCCGATCGATTGTCAAGCAACTGCAACGGCGCCTACCGCAGACCTTAGCTATCGCCGGTGCGGCGGGCGATAACGATCGTTCGGGTGACCCGCCGATCGCGCCGGGCGGGGGCGTTACCGAGCGCGCGCCTAACGCCCGCTACAATTGATTACGGTCTCGACCGCGTTCGGAGGCTGGTAATGCGATCAGCTCGGCGGGAAAGTCACAGCGGAAGCTGCTGCCGCGTTCGACGATGCTTTCGATGTGGCGAATAAGAATCTCAAAAGCCCTTTTTCTTCAAAAGGGAAGATACGGACGAATCTATGAGCTGTCAAACACGCTATCTCGGTCCAGCATTGGGGAATTATCGGGCCCGAGGGCCCGC
>JBQTKC010000206.1:0-4239 GCA_052386575.1 Beijerinckiaceae bacterium | reverse complement strand
GCCCTTCATACCGAAGGCTCACATCAAAAAAACCAAGCCGCCCCATCGCGAAAACCCCGCTCTTACCGCCCGCAAACCTTGCATCCGATTCGCGCGGCGCTGGGAAGCACAATTTTTCGAGGTGCCCAATAGAAGGATGTTGAACCCGCGCCCCTTGGCGAGGCCACACGAGCCAACCAGATCCCGCAGCCCTATTCGGCGGCGGGAGTTGCCTTCTTTGTCTTGGCGGCGGCCTTGGGTTGCTTCTTGGCGACCTCGCGCGCGGCCTTGGCGGTGGGCGTCTCCATCTTCTCGGCGATACGGGTCGCCGCGATATGAGTGCGCGTCCTGCGGTCCTGCTAAGCTGTCTCGATGCCGCTCATCTGAGGGGGCTGGGATTCACGTTTTGAACGTTATGCAAGATCGGGCTCGTGCGGAGCGTTAACGGCCTGAGCCGCCAAAAATCCCCGAGGCGGGGGCGGCTGTTGCATATTTGCCTCTCTTATCGAGAAATCTCGGAGCAGCCGCCCATTGTGTTGACAGTGGAAAGAGCAGCGTGAGTAACTTCGCTCCGTTGTTGGCGGGTTACTTGACCCACCAGATGAATTGCTGCGGTTGCGTGAAGTGAGAGTATGAAGGTGGCAAAGGCGACCAGATCGAACAGGCTGCCACTAAATCGCGTTCGTGCCGTCGTGTCCGCAATCTGCGTTTCGTTCCTGTCCGCCTGCGCCACCGTTAAACCCTATACGGCGCTTCCGCCGAGCGAGATGCACAACGCGGTTGTTCTTGGTCTTCCCAACGCGCGCTTGTTCCCCGATCAACCGGAGGCGATCTCCGCCGAACAGGAACGCGCGCTCATTCGCGAAGCGAGGACTCTTGGCGTCGCCCGCGGCGGCGCCTTGCCAACCGCGCATCTGCTGTCTCTCTCTGGCGGCGGCGATAATGGGGCCTTCGGCGCTGGCTTGTTGACTGGATGGACGGCTCACGGCGACCGCCCGACGTTTAAACTCGTGACAGGCGTGAGCACTGGCGCCCTCATCGCGCCTTTTGCCTTCCTCGGGCCAGAGTATGACGCGGCGCTGACAGACGTCTTCACCAACATAAATCCCTCGAAAATCTATGAAAAGCGGTTCATCCTCGCGGCCCTAACCGAGGACGCCCTCTCGGATACGACTCCACTTTACGAAACCATTTCCCGCCATGTCGACGCCACCATGCTCGCGAAGATCGCGATCGAATATGAGAAAGGGCGCATACTTCTCATCCAGACGACAGATCTCGGCGCGGGACGGCCGGTCCTGTGGAACATCGGAGCCATCGCCGCGAGCGGTAACCCCCGCGCGCTGGACCTTATCCGCCACATCTTGCTCGCATCTGCGTCGATTCCGGCCGCTTTCCCTCCGGTGATGTTCGACGTCGAGGCGGATGGGAAGCCTTATCAGGAAATGCACGTCGACGGCGGCGCGGTAAGCCAGGCTTTTCTCGTCCCTCCGAGCGTGAACGTGCAACTGGCCAGAGCTCGGACCGGATTTCAGAGAAAAGGCGTCGCCGCTTACATCATCCGGAATTCGCGCCTGACAACCGAATGGAGCGACGTCGAGCGACTGACTCTGTCGATCGCCCAGAAGGCCGTCTCGACAATGATCAACTATAATGGCGTCGGCGATCTCTACCGCATGTATTTGGTCACTCAGCGCGCCGGAGCCAGCTTCAAACTCGCCTATATCGGCGACGATTTCCGTGCCGAGCACAAAGAGGACTTTGACCAAACCTACATGCGCGCGCTGTATCACTACGCATATGAAAAGGCCAAAAAAGGCTTTCCCTGGCAACACGCGCCGCCGGGGTTTGTGACGATTGACCATTAGCCGAAGCATGAAAGGACTGCGGCCGATGCCGCGTGCACTTGGCTTTACGGAATCGCCGTGAGCGACGTTGAACCTGGACGACCCGCTGCTCGTGAAATGTTCGAGCAAACCGCATGAAGGCAATTCGCCCGCACGAAATATCAAGAGTGCTTCCTGTAACAGCGGTTTCCTGGTCGCCATCCGGATCAAGATCCAATCCACGCCCCGAATCACACTCGAACCCGATCAGATCGAACGATTCGGCTCTTTCATGCGCGAGAGGATCACCGAAGGCGAAACCCAATTCCGCAAAGCCTATCTGCGCTCGATCGTCGACGCCATAGAGGTCGACGACAAAGTTATCCGCATCCATGGCTCGAAAGCGAGCCTCGAACAGGCCGTCGTCGCCGGAGAACAAATCGGCAAGGGTGTTCGCAGTTTTGTACGCAAATGGCGCTCCCTAGGGGACTCGAACCCCTGTTTTCGCCGTGAGAGGGCGACGTCCTGGACCGCTAGACGAAGGGAGCTAATGCAGGAAAACCGGGTTCTATAGCGCGGCGGGCGGCGCCGCAAGCTCGCCTGCACCGAAGTGTCCATGCTATCACCTAATGCGGCGTTGTCTGGATTTGCAGCCAACGGCAAGCCTCCCGCTTCCAATATCGCGACACCAACGATAGCAAAAGGGTCATGCTAGATCGCCGCATCGAACTGCCGCGTTCGCCCGCGCCTCGGCCGCGCGATCTGCCGCTCGGCACTTTTGCAACGCTGCGCGTGTTGCGCCGTAACCCGATCGAAACCTGGACGAAGGCGCATTTCGAATGGCCGATTCTTGTTGGTCCGACCATCCTCGGCACGATCGCGGTGGTCAACGATCCCGCCGCGATCCGCCGCGTGTTGGTCGACAACGCCGCCAATTATCGCAAGGACGCCTTGCAAAAACGGGTTCTTGGGCCGGGCTTGAGCGAAGGGCTACTGGAAGCCGAAGGCGACGATTGGCGCGTGCAAAGGCGCACGCTCGCGCCATTGTTTACGCCCAAGACGGTAAATTCCTTCGCGCGCGCCACTGCCGCTGCGGCGGAAGCGCTTGTCGCCCGCTGGCTGCGTCTGCGCGAAGGCCTCGTCATCGACATGCAGCCGGAAATGGCGCGGGTAACGCTCGACGTCCTCGGACGCACGATCTTTTCGGACGGGCTTGGGAGGGACTTGGATAGGTTCGCGGCCGCGATCAACCGCTATTTCGCGACCGTTGGCCGGCTCGATCCCTTCGATCTTCTCGATTTTCCCGAATGGCTGCCGCGCTTGACCAAGATTGGGAGCAGCTCCGCGGAGCATTTTTTTGCTTCCGTTGTGGAGGCGCTCATCGCCAGGCGCAAACGCCTCCTCGCCAAGGACAAGGCCGGTGCGCCCCGCGATATTCTCACCTTACTCCTCGAGGCGCAGGATCCGGAAACCGGCGCTGGACTGAGCGATATCGAAGTCAAGGCCAATATCCTGACCTTTATCGGGGCTGGGCACGAAACCACCGCCAATGCCTTGACCTGGTCATTGTTTCTTCTTACCCTCTCGGAGGAATGGCGGACGAGGCTCGCGCACGAGGCTAGCGCAGTTCTATCTGGTCCCGTCGAGGGTTATGCCGCGAGGCTCGTCGAGACGAGGGCCGTGATCGAGGAAGCGATGCGTCTCTATCCGCCGGTCGTCAGCATGAGCCGGCAGGCCATCGGCCCCGACGATCTCGCCGGCAAGCGTATCCGGAAAGGCAGCTTGGTGATGGTATCGCAATGGGTCTTGCACCGGCATCGCTTGCTTTGGGACAAACCAGAGCACTTCGATCCGCGCCGATTCCTGCCCGGTTCGCGCGAAAAAATAGATCGATTTGCCTATCTGCCCTTCGGCGCCGGTCCACGTGTCTGCATCGGCGCGTCCTTCTCGCTGCAGGAGGCGGCGATCATTCTTGCCTACGTCATGCAATCGTTTTCCCTTGAATTGAAGAAAAATCACGTGGTGAATCCGGTGCAGCGCATCACCCTAAAGCCGGACAGCGGTCTGCCAGTGATCTTGCGGCGGCGGAAAAACAGCTTCGCCGACCCCCCGGCCATGGCTGGCGTTCTTCCAAGCCGATAAGCCGCCTCGACGGCATAGGGGCCGCCGCCGGTCGATGCCCTCGGCAGCCCGTGGCGCTCGGCTCGCGGCGAGGGACCATTGTGCTCGCGTAGCTGACCGCGGACCCGGGGGGCGGCATTGAGTAAGGCCAATCGCAAGCGGCCTGTTTCGACAAGCCTGTTTCGCTGGAGGTCCCGTCAGCTTCCCGGCTTATCAAACACCATCACTTTGGAAATGAAAGCATTAATGTCGCGCGTATGCGTCAGACCGCAAGCTCCGCCGATCGCACCGAAGTCCTCCTCGATATAGCTCA
>JBQTKC010000205.1:0-3141 GCA_052386575.1 Beijerinckiaceae bacterium | reverse complement strand
TCGTCGAGCCGTAGCCCGGTTTCCACCAGGGCGGGACCCGAGGTGGAGGCCAGATTGGCAAGGACCCTTTCGATCGTCCAGGGGCTCACGCCTTGCCACACCGCGCTCGTGAGCAGCGTCCGCAGGGAGTTCCGGTTGCCCGCCGCCACCGCCCAGCGCGATGCGTCGCCGACGGCTCCGGCGAGGGCGCGGACCTCGTCCCCATGCGACCGCGCCCATTCGGCCCGGAAAGCCAGGACCTTTTCCGGGCAGTCGCGGACAATGTCCGGGCCTTGATGGAGGATCGTCCCGGCGCCGGTCGCGACGGCTAGCGCATTCCATGGCGCGCCGACGCAAAACCCGTCTAACTGGCCCTTGCGCAGCGTCCAGACCATGAACGGCGGCGGCACGACGACAAGTCTCACGTCCTCATCGGGGTCGATCTGGCCAGCCCGAAGCCACAGCCGCAACTGGTAATGATGGCTGGAAAACGGGAACACATGACCAAATGTCAAGGGGGCTTGCCTCTCCGCGCGGCGTCTTGCCGCAATCCTGGCGAGCGCCTTGGCGGTGACGCGCGGATCGGCCATGTCGCCTTGCGCTTCTTGCCGCAAGACTTCGAACAGCGCTTTTGACACCGTGATGGCGTTGCCGTTGAGCCCGAGCGCCACCGGCGCCACCAGCGGCACTTCGATTTGACCAATCCCAAGCGAGACCGCGATGGCGGCCGGCGCCAGCATGTGCGCCGCATCGAAATGGCCGGCCGCCAGCTTGTCGCGGATATTGGCCCAGGAGGAGTCCGCCACGAGTTCAATCTCGACACCCCGCGCGGCGGCGAAGTGCTGGGCTTGCGCCACGTGGAGCAGCGCCGCGTCGGTCAGCGGCACAAATCCGATACGCAGGCTTTTCGTCATCGCAACAACTCCGCGGCGGTCATTATGGAACGGGCAACCTCGGCGATCTTCTTGCTTTCGTTCATCGCCACCTGGTGCATGAGGGCATAGGCCTGTTCCTCCGGAATGGCCTTGGCGCGCATGAGCAGCCCCTTGGCGCGGTCGATCGCCTTGCGATCGTCTAGCTGTGTCTTCGCCATTTCAAGGTCTTTCTTGAGCTTGGCGAAGGCATTGAAACGGCTGATCGTCATATCGAGAATAGGCTTCACGCGGTCCTTGCGAAGGCCGTCGACGATATAAGCCGACACTCCGGCATCGATCGCGGCGTCGATCGTTGCCGAGTCGGAGCGGTCGACGAACATGGCGACGGGCCTGGCGACCAAACGGCTCACCTTGAACATTTGTTCGAGAACGTCGCGGCTCGGGCTTTCGAGATCGATGAGAATGACATCGGGGTCGATCGCCCGGATGCGGTCAAGCAGGTCTGCCGTGTCGTCGATCCGCACCACGCCCGTGTGTCCTCCCGCGCGCAGGCCGTCCTCGAGGATGGCCGCGCGCAACGGATTCTTGTCGATGACGGCGATGCGCAGGTCTCGGCTCAAGGAAGTCCCAAGGGGTTTTGGACGCTTCCCTGCATGTTTCGGGCCAGCCGATGATTTTTGCCCGTGGCCGCCTCGCGCCGCGCCGGAAAGAAGCTCGCGCGGTTTCAATCAGCGGCGGGATGCCGGCGAACAGGTTTGGGGAGGTGACGGCCCCGGCCGTCTGGAACGCGAGGGAACGCCGCCTCGTTCAGGCGGCGAGATCGGCGACGACCGCGTCGAGCACCGGCAAGCCTTCCGCGCTGACCCGGATTCGTCCACGCGGCGCATATTCGACCATGCCTTCGGCGATGAGCGAGGCGACCCGGTGGGGATCGAGGCCGCGCCCGGACACCGCTTGAAACGCTGCCGGTTCGATTCCTTCGGCAAGACGCAAACCCATCAGCAAAAACTCGTCGCCCTGTTCCTCGGACGACAAATATTCGTTCTCGACCAAGGCATGGCCGTCGCTCTCGACGACGGTCAGCCACATTTCGGGATGGCGTTCCGTCGCCTGCGCGCGGCGGCCTCCTGCAGTCAAAATCCGGCCGTGCGCGCCGGGGCCGACGCCGACATATTCGCCATAGCGCCAATAGATGAGATTGTGCCTGCTCTCCGCCCCCGGCCGCGCGTGATTGGAGATTTCATAAGCGGGAAGCCCAGCCTTCGATGTGACCTCCTGCGTTATGTCCCATAACGCGCGGGCGCCATCGGCATCAGGGAGGACGAGCTTGCTCGCGTCGCGCAAACGCTCAAACATCGTGTCTGGCTCGATCGTGAGCTGATAAAGGGAGATGTGGTCCCGCGCGCGGGGAATTCCCCTTTCCAATTCCTCCCGCCAGCCGGCGGTTGTTTGGCCTGGCCGCGCATAGATGAGATCAAAGGAATAGCGCTCGAAGATGGACGCGGCGAGCTCCACCGCTCGCATCGCCTCGGCCGCCGAGTGGCCCCGGCCGAGCGCCCTCAAGTCCGTATCGTTCATCGCTTGGACCCCGAGCGAGACACGGTTGACGCCGGCCGAGCGGAAGGCGCGAAGCCGCTCCGCCTCGACGCTGGTCGGATTGGCTTCGAGGGTAATCTCGGCATCGGGCGCGACCGGCCAAAGTGCTGCGATCGCATCGAGAATGGCAGCGGTTGTTTGCGGCTTCATCAAGGATGGCGTGCCGCCGCCGAAAAAGATCGAGGCCACGACGCGGCCTTGCGTCAACGCAGCGCGGTGCGCGAGTTCAGCCTTAAAAGCCTCGATGTAACGGGCCTCGTCGATCGGCTTCGCGCGCACATGGCTGTTGTAATCGCAGTAGGGGCATTTGGAGAGGCAAAACGGCCAATGCACATAGACCCCAAAGCCTGGGCCGGCAGCGATGCTGGTTTGCAAGGACATCTTTGTTTCGCTCACGCCATTCCCGCGGCCACGGCCGCGCCACATTCGCGGACAAACTCGCGCAACATCGATCGAATTTTGAACCGGCGCCAGAAACCGCAGATTCGCCGCGATTTGTTAAGAATGGGTACACCACGTTTGCTTAAGTTTGGAAAGTGCACAGCTAGGATTGCATCGCGTTGGGTCCTGACGAATTTGAATTAACGGAGGGTGCTTGAGTTATCTCCAGCCGCCCCCGCCGCCTTCGCCCGTCATCGTCATAAAAGATGTTGGGGGCCTCGTCGCGGATTACCAGCGCCAAACCGCGATC
>JBQTKC010000204.1:0-9508 GCA_052386575.1 Beijerinckiaceae bacterium | reverse complement strand
TCGCGCCGCTGACCGAGGAAGAGGTGGTCCAAGTCATGGAGCGGGAACTCGGGGTGCCTTGGGAGGACGTGTTCGGTTCGATCGATCCCAAACCCCTTGCCGCCGGCACCATTGCCCAGGTCCAGCGTGCGACGCTGGCGAACGGCGACCGAATTGTCGTCAAGGTGCAGCGGCCGACGCCACGTGAGACGATCGAGCAGGATCTCGCTTTGCTCGAGGTGTTTGCCGAGAAAGTCGGCAAGCGCCCCGGTTTGAATCAGGTTGTCGACATGGAGGCTGTGTTCACGCACTTATCCACGTCGCTGCGCCGGGAACTCGACTTCCATCAGGAGGCCGAAAATATTGAGCGGATGCGGAGCGTCCTCAAAGGCTACGTTCGCCTCGCCGTCCCAGCTGTGCACCGGGACCTCTCCACGTCCCGGCTTTTGGTGATGGAAGAGATACAAGGCGGACCGATCGCGCAGGCCCCGCAAGGTCCGGAGCGCGCCCAGGCCGCTCGCCAGCTCCTGGAAAGTTTTTACAAGCAGGTATTAGTGGAAGGGTTTTTCCATGCAGACCCGCACCCCGGCAACCTAATGTGGTGGAAGGACCGCATTTACTTCCTCGATTTTGGGATGGTTGGAACGGTTGCAGCCGACTTCCGCGAGCATATGATGCTTCTGCTGATGGCCTTATGGCAGGAAGACGCCGGTTTCCTCACCGACGTCACGCTCATGATGACCGGCGCCGCCGATCGCAGCGACCTGGACGTATCCAAGCTCCAGGCCGAGATCGGCGAAGTGATGGCAAAGTATCGCACTCTCGCGCTCGCCGAAATGCAGATCGGGCCGATTTTGCAGGAAATGAGCCAGATCGCGCTGCGCCACAGGCTGCCACTCCCGGCATCGCTCACACTCAGTGCCAAAGCGCTTGCACAGGTACAGCTTGCGACGGCGGACCTCGATCCGGACCTCGATCCCTTCGAAGTGGCTGGGAAGTTCTTGGTGCGATCGACATTGAAGAGCATGAAGACCACGCTCGATCCGAAGACAATTGCCTACCAAACGCAGAAGCTAAAAGTGCGGGGCATCCGCGCGATCGAGGCTGTCGAAAGACTGATCGGAGCCCGCCCCGGCCAAAAGCTCGAAGTGAATTTCCGGGCGTCAACGCTTGAAAGCACCATTCGCCACGCTGGACGCCAGCTGGCGCTCGGACTGACTGCGGGAGCGGCCGGTCTTGCCACCGGCCTCACGGCCATGTCGACAAGAGTGGTTAGTTGGGTCCCCGTGACCTTCGGTGCGATCGCGGGTGCGCTCACCGTCGGGCTGCTCATCGAGTTGGTACGGCGGCGCTGAACGGTCGACGGTCATGACCGAAGCTGGGGACCTTCGCCGGCGCTCTTCGCTATCGGCCCTTGTTCGGAGCGCTTCCCCCGCCCGCGCCTGATCGAGCGTAGCACGGCTTTTTCTAGCATGTAGGCCATGACTGCCATCACCAAGCCCACCAACCATCGCTCCATACGCCGGAAGAAAGGCTGCTTAGAAACGTTGCTCACGATGTCATATCCCATAGACATTTATGTTGTCACGGACGCGACATAGGTCAAAAACTCTTTAATTTTGCGCAATCCCACTTTCACTCTGGGAGACGTAGCCTTCATCAGAGCGGGAGTGGGCCGAAGCCCCTGGTTAAAAGCGGCGACCTCACGAAGCCCACAATATCCTTCACGCAAGCCATGTTCTAGGCCGCGGTCGCGCGGCGCGGTTCGAATGGCCTAGAACGCCCGCGCGCGGCGCTTGAGCACCGCGCTCACGAGAATTGCGACGATAATGTTCGCCGCGAGCGCGAGCAGGCCAGAATAAAGCATTATGCTGTATGCGCCGAAATGCAGCGTGTGCAGGGGCTTAAAACCGTTCAGCCAAGCGAGCCAGCTGCCGCCCAAAAATCCAACCGCCCAGCCGGCGAGCAAGCCTTGCGCACGGAACCAGCCGGTGAAGAGGCCAAAAATCACCGCTGGAAAGATTTGCAGAATCCACAGGCCGCCTAGCAACTGCAGATCGAGCGCGAATTGGATTGGGAGAAGCAAGACAAAGAGCAGCGCGCCGGCCACCACGGCGAGCGAGGTGATTTTGGCGACTTTTGCCTCGCCCAAAGCGGTGACCCCGGGATCGATATAGGCTTTCCAAAAATTACGGCAGAAGAGGTTTGCCGCGCCGATGCTCATGATCGCGGCGGGCACCAGGGCGCCGATGGCGATCGCCGCGAAGGCAAAACCGGCGAACCATCCAGGAAATAATATCTTGAAGAGAAGCGGCACGACATCGTTGTTGTTCGAAAGTTTTAGGCCTGCCGCATGGCCCATCAGTCCCAACAGTGCGACAAGTGCAAGCACAAGGGAATAGGCCGGGAGCAGCATTGCGTTCTTGCGGATCGTGTTGGCGCTGGCGCTCGCCAAGATCCCGGTCAATGCGTGTGGATACATAAAGAGAGCAAGCGCCGAGCCAAGCGCGAGGCTCACATAGGGCGCGTATTGCGCGTGGCCGAGCAAAAGTCCGCCCGAACCCTTCGCCTCGAAAGCCGCGCCGGCGGCCTCGAACACCGCGCCATAGCCGCCAAGCTTGTAGGGGACGAGCAAGATCGCGGCGATCACGACGATGTAGATCAATGTATCCTTGACGATGGCGATCAGCGCGGGGGCCCGCAGACCGGACGAATACGTATTGAGCGCCAAGATCAGGAATGCCGCGACAAGCGGAAGCTTTCCCTGAATGCCGAGCGCGTGAAAAACCGTCTCGATGCCGATCAGTTGCAGCGCAATGTAAGGCATCGTCGCGATCACGCCCGTCAACGC
Source organism: Beijerinckiaceae bacterium (assembly GCA_052386575.1). Lineage (GTDB taxonomy): Bacteria > Pseudomonadota > Alphaproteobacteria > Rhizobiales > Beijerinckiaceae > Methylocapsa. Next base: position 6,678 of record JBQTKC010000204.1, on the reverse strand, counting down.
CACGGCAAGCTCGAGCGGGCGGTACCCATAGCAGCCATAAACGATATCGGCGGCGGTGACGTGATTGTTCTTCTTGGCTACCCGCCACAAAATTGGCATGACGGCGAACACGAACGGATATACGAGGACCGTGTAGGGCACGGCAAAGAAGCCATAGGCGCCAGTGGCATAGACGAGCGCCGGCACCGCGATCATCGTGTAGGCCGTGTAGATGTCGCCGCCGATCAGGAACCAAGTGATCCAGGTGCCGAACTGGCGTCCCCCGAGGCCCCATTCGTCAAGGTCGGCAAGGGTTTTTGGCCGCCGCCAGCGCGCGGCCATGAAACCCATCGCCATGACGAGGCCGAGCAAGAAAACGAAGACCGCGAGCGCGGCGAAGTCGATCTCAGTCGTCATCGCGCGTGCCGGACCCAAGTTTCCGGTAGACGATATAGGTCAGGAAGGATGTCAAGGGCACCCAAAGCAATTGATACCAGTAAAAAAACGGAAACCCGAACAGCTCCGGCGATAGTTTGTTGTAAAATGGAACCCACGCCAGACCGGCGTAAGGGGCGAGGAGCAGCAGCCAAGTCCAGCGCATGAAGAGCCATCCCAAAACGATTTTTCGATTCCCATTCGATGTAAAAGCCTGGATATGATTTGACAGACACTGCCCAGTTTATAGACTCAATGGCCGGACGCGCCCAAGACCGCCCATGTGTTTCATCGAGGACGACTCGATTGTTCACCAGCGTGCCATGAAGATCCGTTACCAATTCCCGTGCGGCTTGAGGGCGTAATAGTGACCACCCGCTGCGAGCCGGTCTGCGGTGTCGCCATCGGGACCAATCCGTCGTGATGAGGCCGGTGATGAGGGCCATGCAGAGCAAGGAAATTTCCCACAAGTTGAATCGTCTCCGTATCGGCTGCCCCCTAAGCCATGCACGAAGATTACTATGCCTTCACCGCCATCCCGCCTGTGATCCACAACCAACGGCTCATCATCGAGCATTTGTAACAACTCCCGATCGGATGGGGGAGAGAAATCGTTCTGACAAATTATTTCCATGCAAAGCCGCCGAAGAATTGAGAACCAGTTGCAAAATCCGCGCCCTCATGCTGACGAGCGCCCGAAGGGCGCGTCTCGAAGGATGCGCGCGTGGGATCCGCGCGGCTCGGCGCCTCTCCAGTCGCCCGCCTCCATTGCGTTCGCATTGCGAACCGCTTCGCTCGCAATGGAGCCTCTGGCTTCCTTTCGCTCAGCATGAGGGCTTAGGTTTGTGGAAGCGTTCCCGATTTGACCGCATCGCAATCCCGGCTACGGAGGGGCCGCAAGAGCGACAGGCCGCGATCATTTGCGTCTCGCCGCGAAGATTTCGCTCTGGAGGCGCTTGGCGTTCTCGATGTAGAAAGGTGCCTTGGCTTTGCGATATCCGTCGAGAGCCGCGGCGATAGCCGCGAGCGCATTGTCAAGATATCGCGGTTCGGCGCTCTTGTCGTAGAGCGCGCGATAGGCCAAGGCGAGATTTTCCTGGGTCATGGCCCAATCGAGCGGCACGCGCGCGCGGGTATTTTCCTTCAAGGCTTCGCGATAAACCTCGACCGCCTCCTCGAGCCGCGCCGTCCCGCTCTCCCGCTCGCCGAGGCGAACGAGCGCAGTGCCGAGATTCATCTGGGTCCTGGCCCAGTCGAGCGGGTTTTCCGAACGCGGCGCGAGAGCGAGGCACCGGCGATAGACCTCGATCGCCTCGGCCAGCGCGGCATTGTCGCCGGATTCGTCTCCTTGCTTATAGAGTTCGCGTGTTCGATCGAGCAGGAAACGCCATTGCTGTTCTGTGTCGAAAGGCGCGGCTTTGACGCCCGGGGGCGTAGGGCCTTTTTCCCTTTTCTTGGCAAGGAAAGTGAAGACAGCCCAGGCACCTGTGGCAATGGCCGCGACCCCGGCGCCAATCGAGGCGAGAACGGCTTGATTGTCCGGCTCCTTCACAAACTGCCAAATGCCGCCAAACATGGCGCGCGCCCTCCGGGCTAAAGCGCCATCATTGTGATCGTTTTTCAGCCGGGGGCAAGGCTTTGCGGTGAGGGTGCGAAAATGTTGCCGCCTAGCCTAGCGGCGGTTCGCCCGTGTCGCCGCCGCTCTTTCCAGAACCCGGCGTGTCCCCTGGCTTCAGGTAGCCGGGAAATTTCCGCTCGATCCTCCGCATTTGCCAGCCGACCAGCAAGCGGCCGGCAAGAATCGTTGCGCCGACGACAAAGAACGCGAAGATCCAGCCGGCGCCGCCCAAGCGCATGGCCTCGATGGCGTCATCGCCGATGCCGATATTGTTCATGACATTTCCCTATCTCCCCCGCCAATTCATTTGAGCATGTCCGCGCCAAACGCAAGGCGCGGCGGTCAAAATGCCGAAGCCTCACTTGTCCGCCAGGCATTCGGAAAGATGTTTTCGCGAAGGTTGCGAAGATGCGGCGCGGACCAGCCGCGCCAAAAATGTCACAAGTGCCAAAAAGCCAATCCGCCGGAACCTTGGCTCCTCACTATCCAGATTGATCGCCTCCGGTTCATCTGCTAACGCAACGTGAGTAGTGGAGGAAAACGTTGCGGCGCCGGTTTAAAGCTGCCATTCCAGTATTTCTGCTGGCGCTCCTGGTGCAGGTATTTGCAACGGGGTGGGGCGGCCTTGCGATGCAGGCCGGTGCGGCCGCATCAACGGCGCAATGTTCGGCCATGGCCGGCAGCGCGGCTGGCGAACAACAGACACCACCAGGCCAGCACCATCGCGACCACCAGTGCTGCCTCTTCTGTCACCTCCCGGCCGCCGTCGATCCCGCTCCCACGGCGGCGGCTGTTGCCGTGCCCGCGCCCCTCGCACGGTCTGTTGCATGGACCTTCGACCCGGCGCCAGCTCCTTCCGCCCCCGCGCGGAAACACGCGCGAGCCCGCGCACCGCCTTCCCTCATCTGACGAGCTATCGCACATCCAGCGCAATCGGCGCCGCCGATTGCCGCTGCCTGCCCTTGCACAGATGAGAACACTCCGATGTACCGCAAATTCAACGCGGGCAAGCGCGCGAATCCGCTTGCATGGCTTTTGGTCACCACATCCCTCTATCCGCTCGCGGTCCAGGCCGAGCCGGCCGCTAACGTGACGGAGCTCCCGGCCGTCGAAGTCACAGCCGAAGGCACCGGCACAGGCGAAGGAGGTAAGCCGAAGGGCTCGCTCACCGTGCCGCCGGTAGCGGAGCAGCGGAAGCAACTCTACGAGACCGTCGGATCGGTCGATTTCGTCGACGCCAATACGCCGGAAATCCAGACCCGTTTCGTCGGCAATGTCGCCGATGCGCTGAAGAACGTCCCCGGCGTCCTTGTGCAGGATCGCTTCGCGACGGAAGTCCGCCTGTCAATTCGCGGTTGCGGGCTGGCCCGCTTCTTTCATCTGCGTTGCATCGAACTGCTGCAAGACGGAATTCCAACGAACCTCGCTGACGGAAGCGGCGATTTCGAGTCAATCGATCCTCTCTATTTCCGCTCGATCGAGGTCTACAAGGGCGGCAATGCCTTAATGTTCGGGACAGCGACGCTCGGCGGGGCAATCAATTTTGTGTCGCCCACCGCCTATACGGCGCTCGCCCCGGACCTCATACACATCGACGGCGGCAGTTTCGGTACGATCCGTGGCCAAGTGCAGGTCTCCCGCGTCCTTGGAGATTTCGATTTTCTGATCAATGGCACCTTCGCGCATTCGGACGGCTATCGCGATCATTCGGTCTATAATTACGGTCTGGTCAACGGCAATATAGGCTATCGCTTTGCACCTGGGGCAGAGACGCGATTCTACTTCGGCAATTATGATTCGAGGCACAAGATTCCCGGCCAGCTGACCTTCTCTCAAGCCTTGAACAACCCCACGATGGCAAACCCTGTCGTGAGCGGATCGGGCTTAATGGGCAACCAAGCCCGTGACATCTTTAATCAGCGCATAGCGAACAAGACAACCCTTCTGACCGACTGGGGCCGGCTCGATGTCAATTCCTGGTTCATCTACAACACACTTTTCCACCCGATCTTTCAGGTCCTCGACCAATATGGCTACACGTATGGCTTCGCGCCGAAGTTTCTGGCCACGACGAGTTTAGGCGGATTTCGCAACGACATTATTTTCGGCGGCCGGGTTTGGGGCGGCCAGCAAGCCGACCACCGCTTCGCCAATCTCAACGGACACTCGACGACTCCCCTGCTCAATGCGCGGCAAAACTCGCTCAACCTCGAACTTTATGGCGAAAACCGCTTCTTCATCACGCCGGAATTTGCGCTCATGGCGGGCCTGAAGCTCTTTAGCGACAGCCGCAAATTCAGAGATCTCGGCGGTCTCGCGGCAAATCCCAAATTTAGGTCTGACGAAAAAGTCTATGACGGCGCCCTGCCTAAGGCTGGAGTGATCTGGTTTCCGACCCCCGACATACAGGTCTTCGCCGACTTCACCGGCAGCGCAGACGTGCCCGATTTCACCGACCTCACTCAATTTCAAGTCTTCGCCCCGACTGGCCGGTTCGTGCCGCTCGCCACGCAGCGAGCCTGGACCGGTGAAATCGGCTCTCGCGGCCGCTGGGATCGATTCAATTGGGATGTCACCTTCTATCGCGCGGATGTGCACGACGAGCTCTTGCAATTCACGACCGCTCCCGGTGCATTTGTTGGCGCGCCGCCCCTGACATTCAATGCGCCGCACACGATCCATCAAGGCATCGAATTCGCCGCCGGGGTCGATCTTTTGCGCGACGTTTCCGGCCCGGGCGCCGGTGATGCCGTGACGCTGACCCAGATATGGACCTTGAACGACTTCTACTTCGTGAACGATCCGTCGTTCGGGAACAACCGGATCGCCGGGGCGCCGCCGAACGTCTTGCGCACCATCCTTGCCTACCAGCGCCCGGACGGGCTCTATATAGCGCCGCGATTGGATTGGGTCCCCGTCGGAGTCTATGCCGACTACGCGAATACGGTGCGAACGCCGGGTTATGCGCTCTTGGGCGTGCAGGCGGGCTTCACCGTGCCCCGAGCGGTTCTCCCGCAAGGCATTCTTCCCTATGGGGTTTCGTTCTACCTCGACGCGCGCAATCTAACCAACCAGCGCTACATCGCCGACGTGCAACCTCTCGTCAACGCCAGCGCGCCGAACCCCAACCCATCAATTTACTTTCCGGGTGTTGGACGCGCCATTTACGCGGGGATAAGCCTTACGTTCTGAGAAGTGTCGCCAGCGTCCGGTTCAAGAGATCAGCGATGCGCGTCATTCAGGAGTTCCTGCGTAATGCAGCTCGCGGCCGTCCGCCGCGACCGTTAACGCTTGCCGCCCTCGCCATGCTCTTCGCCGTGGGCTCCGGCACGGAAAGTCTGGGGGCAGAGCACCGTTCCGCCGAGCGGGACGATGGTGAGCGCATTCTGCTGCTCGCCGCCCGTGTGTTTGATGGCAACGAACTTCGCAACGATGCCGGAGTCCTGGTGGCTGGGCAGAAAATCGAAGCCGTTGGCGCTGCAGCCGGGCTGCGCGGCCGCGCGGATCGTGAGATAGACCTCGGCGATTCGACCATCCTTCCAGGTTTCATCGAGTTGCACGCCCATACCGCCCTGCATGGAATCCCGTCAAGGACCGTGCTCCGCCACGGCGTCACCACCGTCCGGGATGTCGGCGGGCCGCTGCTGGCGCCTTCCGGCGGTGACGGTCACCTCCGGGTGCTCACTGCCGGGCCGCTCATTACCGTGCGGGGAGGCTATCCTATTCCGCTTTTTGGCGAAGGTCCGGCAGCCATGCCGGTTCAATCGGCTGAAGAGGCGAGACAGCTCGTTCGTAAGCTCATCGAAGGCGGGGCGGCGGTAATCAAAATCGCACTTGAACCCGGCGGTGAACCTGGCGCTCCCTGGACAAGCTTTGCGATGAACCATGAATCGAATGCCCAGCCGCCGTGGCCAATGATGTCTCATGAGATCGTCAACGCGATCGTTGCCGAGGCGCACCGGCTCGGCAAACGGGTTACGGCGCATGTCGGCGAAAGCCGAGGGGTGGCGCTTGCGTTAGCGGCCGGCGTCGACGAATGGGCGCATGTCCCTTGTTCGGAGATCGCCGAAGATCTACTTCGGCAGGCCGTGCGGCAAGGCGTCAAAGTGGTGACGACGCTCGACACCCTTTCGCATTGTTCCGGCATCCGTGCCAATACCACGCGCCTCGCAGAGCTAGGCGCCACTTTCCTTTACGGGGCTGAGATTGCCCACGTGGAAATTCCCTGGGGTATCGATGCGCAAGAACTGCATCTAATGGGACAACTAACCGGAATGTCTGCGCTCGGCCTGTTTCGCACCGCCACCGCCAAGGCCGGTGAAGAGCTCGGGATGGCGCCGCTCGGGACTTTGAGTCTCGGCGCTCCCGCCGACATGATCGCGGTGCGCGGCGATCCGTTCAAGAACTTTAAGCTGCTAGAGTATCCAGATCTCGTCATTTCGGGCGGACAAATCGTCGTGAACGAATTCGACACTACTCCTACACGATTAGGAGAGCGCAGAGGTTCGCCGCGCTAGTTGCATTTGCATCACAGGTACCGAATCTTTGCTGGCGAAGCCTGCGCCAATTAGCAACAATCAACGGGTGACGTCAAAAGGTTTGTGTCAGCAGGAAAGGGGAGCTTATGCCTTGTGAGCGGTTTTCGT
>JBQTKC010000203.1:0-9726 GCA_052386575.1 Beijerinckiaceae bacterium | reverse complement strand
TCGCGACCACCTCGTCGATCCTCAAATCCATCCAGAGGCGCCCCAACCGGGTCAAGTCATACTTCCACGCAAAACACGTGCGCTACGCCGCGTGAAGTGTCACCTATAATGATAGGCTATTAGTAGTCGTCGGTAATGAGGCAGTCGGAAAAACATCGTTGCTTCGCTATTTGATTGAGGGCAAACCGCGCGACCCAAATGAGGAGAAGACTCCCGGTATTGCTCAGCGTGAAAAAATCGAGACTAAGGGGTGGTCGCCGAGGCGCTGCCTGGTCCGGCTCAACGTCTGGGACTTTGGTGGTCAGGAGATGATGAAGGGCACCCATCGGTACTTTCTCACCGAGCGCAGCCTCTACCTCCTCGTCCTAGAAGACCGGCGCCAAGATGACCGGTCGATCTATGAATGGATGAAAACGATCCGTAACCGCGGGGGAAACAGCCCGGTAATCGTCGTCATCAACAAATCAGACAAGGGTAAGCAAGATCTTCGCCTCGATGAAGCGAGTCTGAGGGAGAGCTATGAGAATATTGCCGGTTTCTTGCGAACCTCCACCGATCCCGGCGAGTGGGCCAAGGACAGCATTAAGGCGCTGCGCGAAAAGATAGTCGAGATCATCACGAAAGATGAGCGTCTTAAGCATGTCCGTGATTCAATTCCCGCGAATTGGCTTTCGATCAAGAACCGGGTGAGACATTTAGCGACGCTGGACTTGGTCATGCCGATGGCCGGCTTCGTCGGTCTCTGCAAGAATCCTGGCGGCGGCACCGAACCCATCACGGACGAGAATGAGCAGCGCGCCTTGCTTCGTTTGCTCCACGAGCTTGGCACGATTGTCGCGCATGGTTTGGAACGGGAGGCAAAGGCCGCAAGGCGTGAAGTCACGCTGCTCGATCCTAATTGGCTGACAGGGGCGGTGTATCGCGTTTTGGAGAAGGCAAGCTCGGTCCATCAGGGGGGCGAGTTCCTCCGCCACCAGCTCGCCGAATGGCTTGACCCAGGCCCCTATCCGCCGGAGCGCCATGAATTCATCCTGGATATGATGCAGGATGAAGACATTGGCCTGTGCTTCCGTCTGCCGATCCAAAAGGAAGAACGCTATCTCGTTCCGGAAGCCTTGCCGGCGAGTACCCCGTATTTGGGCAACCGGCCAAAGGATGTTTTACGCTTTCGCTATGTCTACAATTATTGGCCGCCGGGCTTGATCCCGCGTTTCATCGTTCAGTCCAACCAAAACTTGACGCCGGAAAAAGCTCGATGGCGGACGGGCGTTGTTCTCAAGGCTAGCGACAGCCCTGTGCTGGTGCTTGCCGATGTCGACAAGAAGCGCGTCGATATTCAGGTCGATGGCCCGCCAAAACTTCGCCGGGCAGCCCTCAACGTGGTCTTGAACGATTTGGAGGTTGTACACAGGCTGAACCTGGAAGCCGAGCCGGAAGGAGTCGTGCCTCTGCCCGATCATCCTGAGAAACACGTCAGCTATAAGCATTTGAGGAAGCTCGAAGACGACAAGGGACCAGAATTTGAATATTTCCCCGATGGTGCCGATCACGCGTATCAGGTCGGAGAACTCTTGGAGGGTGTCAGGCGCGATGAGTCAAAACAGCCGGAGCGAATAGATGCGCCGGATAAGAGCACCAAAGCGCATGTTGTAATTCTCATTCACGGCATTCGAACACGAGCGTTGTGGCAGAATGAGCTCCGAAAAGCGGTGGAAGAAGTTGGCTTCGTGGTCCAACCGACGAATTATGAATATTTCGACCTTTTCAGATTCCTATTTCCCTGGCAGCTATTCGCTGGCCCAGTCGTTAATAGCATCACAAAGCAAATCAGACACACGTTAAAAAGGAACGAGGGGGCGGCTTGTTCGATTATCGCCCATAGCTTCGGCACTTTTGTCTTTGCGAGGATTCTAAGAGACCATGCCGATCTTAAATTCAATAAAATTATATTCTGTGGCAGCGTTGTCCCACAAAAATTCCCGTTCGAAGTATATGATCACCGCTTCAAGGGCGAGCTTCTCAATGAAGTCGGCACACGGGATTTTTTGCCTGTATTGGCCGAGGTGGTGACATTCGGCTATGGCTCGGCCGGCACCTATGGATTCCGCCGCCCCGCTGTCCGCGACCGCTGGCACAATGGCAAAGCGCACAGCGATTTTCTGAAACGGGACTTTTGCCAAAAAAATATTGGGTGCCTTTTCTGCGCAATGGCACGGTCATCGAAGGTAACGAAGAAGCCGAGCGGCCGCCATGGTGGCTGTGGGCCTTTTCCACGTTCCAATGTAAGTACCTTGTGATTTTGATCGTCGCCGGGACCTTTCTTTGGCGCTGGTTCGCGTCCTGAACGTTGATCCCTCCGCGGCGAAGGAGTTGCCGAGCCCCTCACCGCGAAAACTGCTTGTATTTCAGCCGGTGCGGGATGACGCTGTCTAGCCCCAAGCGGCGCTTCTTGTCTTCCTCGTAGGCGGCGAAATTGCCCTCGAACCATTCGACATGGCTGTCGCCCTCGAAGGCGAGCATATGGGTCGCGATGCGGTCCAAAAAGAAGCGGTCATGCGAGATGATGACCGCGCAGCCCGCGAAATCGGTTAGTGCTTCTTCGAGTGCGCGCAGGGTGTCGACGTCGAGATCGTTGGTCGGCTCGTCGAGCAGCAGAACGTTCGCGCCCAATTTCAGCATCTTAGCAAGATGCACGCGGTTGCGCTCGCCGCCCGACAAGTTCGCAACTTTCTTCTGCTGATCCGGGCCCTTGAAATTGAAGGCGGACGCATAGGCGCGCGAATTGACCTCGCGCTTGCCGAGAACGATGACTTCATCGCCGCCGGAAATCTCTTCCCACACGGTTTTTTTGCCGTCCAGCGCGTCGCGCGATTGATCGACATAGCCAAGGCGCACCGATGGCCCGATTTCGATTTTGCCGGAATCCGGCTTTTCCTGACCAATAATCATCCGGAACAAAGTGGTTTTTCCGGCGCCGTTCGGGCCGATCACGCCGACGATGCCGCCGGGAGGCAGTTTGAACGAGAGATCATCGATAAGCAGATTGTCACCGAAACCCTTCGAGAGATGGGCAAATTCGATGACTTTGTTGCCGAGCCGCTCGGCGGCCGGAATGACGATCTGCGCCGAAGCCTGCGCCCTGTCATTCTGCTTGGTGACGAGATCCTCATAGCGCTCGATGCGGGCCTTGGATTTGGCCTGGCGCGCCTTGGGGCTCGCCGCGATCCATTCGGCCTCGGCCTCCAACTGGCGCCGGCGGGCCTCTTCCTCGCGGCCTTCCTGGGCGAGGCGCTTTTGCTTTTGTTTCAGCCAGGCCGAATAATTGCCCTCATAGGGGATGCCGCGGCCGCGATCGAGCTCGAGAATCCACCCCGTTACGTTGTCGAGAAAATAGCGGTCGTGGGTGACGATCAGGATCGCGCCGGGATAAGCGCGCAGATGCCCCTCCAGCCAGTTGACCGTCTCCGCGTCGAGATGGTTGGTCGGCTCGTCGAGAAGCAAAAGCTCAGGCTGTTCGAGCAGTAGCTTGCAGAGCGCGACGCGGCGGCGCTCGCCGCCGGAAAGTTTTCCGACCGCCGAATCGCCGGGGGGACAGCCGAGCGTGTCCATTGCCTGATCGACCTTTGCCTCGAGGTCCCAAAGGTCTGCGGCCTCGATCTCGTCCTGCAATCTGGTCATTTCATCGGCGGTCTCGTCGGAATAGTTCATCGCGAGCGCATTGGAGCGTTCGAGGATCGCCTGTTTCCCGGCGACGCCCTGAATCACATTGCCGCGCACATCCAGGCTGTCATCGAGCGGCGGCTCCTGGGGCAGATAGCCTACGCGGGCGCCTTCGGCGACAAAACCCTCGCCCGAAAACTCCTTTTCGATCCCGGCCATGATCCGCAAAAGCGTCGATTTGCCCGCCCCGTTGACGCCGAGGACGCCGATTTTGGCGTCGGGATAGAAAGAAAGGTTGATATTTTCCAGGACTTTCTTGCCGCCTGGGTAGGTCTTGGAAAGACCTTGCATGTGATAAATGAATTGCCGCGCCATGGAATCTTGGTCTTTCCGCCGGAGAACATGAGTTGCGAAGGGTTTAGCCGCGTAGACAAGGGCGGTCCAGGCCGCTCGTTGGAACGCGGCAGCCTCATGCAAGAAATGATTGTGGTCTTGACGGCCGCTTAGTGGGCTGCCCTCTTGTGACCTGAAACGCGAGGGAAAATATTGCCCGTTCGAGCCAAGGCCAGGCGTTCGCGGAAAGAATAGGATTGTGGCCGGTAGCGGAGTGCACGCTCTGGTCGTGTCTCGGTTCGATTTCGCCCGTCAGAATTTTCATGACATGGACGGGCGGCGCTCGCCTTTTGAGCCTCTAGGCATCGTCTTTCCCTTGGTTCCAGAAAAACAGTTCACATCCACTCTCATCTAAGATGCGCAGTCCATCCGGCTTCTGGGGCATTTCCAGTGTCTCAAAAAGCGATCTCGCCTTCACCTTTGCGGCGTCAAGATCATCAACGATCACCGAAAGCCGATCTAGCGTAGCGTGTGCGTCATCGTTCGGCCTAATGCGGAAAAATTCTATGGTAAAAATCATCCACGACTTCCCTTGCTTTGCGCCAAGCTTAGCATGGAAAATTGGGGTTGTGCGAGCAGCCGTTAACGAGGCGCACAATAAGAAGCCCCGGCAAACGACCGGGGCTCTGTCGCGGATGGGAGCCATGTCTCCTAACGCCGCACGCTGTAGAGCTGCGCCACATCGTGACATGAACCATAGTTAATGCTTGGTGCTAAGGAGTCAAGCGGGAAACGGAAAAACAAATTTCAAACTGAGACACTACCACGCTTCCCGGTGCGATGGTTCCTAGCGCCGGCTTCCTCGATTTGGCGCGAGGCGCCGTTCGCCCTCATTGCCTTGAACGAGGTCAGGCTGACCCCGGTTTCGAGCCGCTAATTAGCGGCCCTGCTCCCGATGATTTCGCCCGGCCGTATGCTCTTGAACCGCGGTTGGAGGAGGCTTCAAAAAGGCGTCGAACCGCGCCTGGACAGTAGCGTAGCATTCGCACGCCGCATTTTCGAGGCCTCGACGATCGGCGATTTGGATCGTCCCCCTGCTGTAGCCGATGAGACCGGCGGCCTGCATCTTTTGCGCGGCCAGCGTCACCGATTTCCGGTCGGCGCCCAACATGTCAGCCAAGAATTCATGCGTGTAGGACAGGTGATCGCGTCCGGCGCGGTCATGCATCATGAGCAACCACCGGCACAGTCTTTGTTCGATTGTATGCCTGGCATTGCACGCGGCGGTCTGCTGAACCTGCGAAAGCTGCGTCTCCGAATAGCTGACCAGGAGATTGCGCACGTGCTCGCTCCGCTCGAACTCCCCTCGCACCACCTCGATGGGAACGCACACCAAGCCACCTTCCAATTGCACCAGGCATCGATTGAAGGAGACGCGGCTATACATGGCCGCGAAAAGGCCAAATGCGCCTTCGTTGCCAATGTTCGTTGTCTCGATGGCCGTGCTGTTTTCCAACGCCGTCAACAGCGAGAGAACGGCGCCCCTCGGGAAGTAGACGTGTTCGAGGAAACCGCCCGCCTCGCATACAACGTTGCCAAGCTTGAGTTTGACCGGTTGAGTGTAGATCATCATCCGCTCCCGGCTGGTGGGCGGGAAGGCGTCGAACAAACGATTGGGGACCTCGTATGGATCGACCATTGGCTTGGGCTGGGGGGAGGCCGCTTTTACTTTGTCCATGGCAGCACCGCATAGGTCAGGAGCGTTTTTGGTTCCTAGGCTAATAGCGAGGTGCTTACGGTCTGTTCGTGGTCCATAGGACATAAAAAACAAAAAAAATTAGAGGGATGGCGTGTTTTATCGTGGCCTTGGCCACAGACCGCGTTGCAATATTATGACAGCGTTATGATGAGATATCTCAAATCGTTAGGAGGAAACGATGGTTGGACAGAGCGCACGGGCTAAACCCGCCGGGCCCCGCATCGACGGCCTGGTCAATGATCTCGCGCTCGAGGGATTGACCCCGGCAATCGACACCATCCAAGCTTTCGTGCGCGAGATCGCGCAAATGTCCGAGCAAGCGTTTGTCCGCACGACTGGGCACATCGAAGAACTTCGCAAAGCGCGGCGCATGGAAGAGGCGGCGGCGATCCAGGCCGATTTTCTGAAAGATGCCATGGAACATGCGGTCCAGCACACAAGAAAGTACATCCTGTTGCTGGCGACCTTCCCGCGCGAGCTGGTGCGGCCCGTAAACGCGGCGGTAGAGGCCGCCGAAGTGGCCAGGAACGCCACCGCGGCGAAGGCCGGGCGTCTGTCCGAGATCGCCCACAAAACAGGGCAAAATCCTCACGCGTTAACATGAGGGAGAGCGGGAAATTGGTCACGTTTAAGGACGTTGCAAACCAACCCCCAACGCGCGCGCGGCCGCGATTTTTGCGGCGATGGCCTTCTCGGTTCGCATAGCATCGGCCGATATAATCGCGCCATTGATCACCGCCATGTCCGGAAGCTAGGGAATCGCTTTGATCCCGTTACTTTTCGCGTCGGCGGCGCGCTGCCCGGCGCCAAGGCCGGCCGCGCCGGCGCAGGCCGGGAGAAGATGCAACGCTCCGCTCCAATCGCTGTCGCGCCGCGCACGGCGTCCTGCGGCGAAGCAATGCGTTTGTCCGTAACTTCCGGCTTCAACGACCACAAAACTTCGCGGAAAGCTTGGGGCTGGGGAACGCCCCGCTTGTAGGACGGAAATTGTTTCAGCCACCCGGATTTTCGCGGCTTAAAGGCGCAACCGCGCCCCAACCATCCGCTCCGCGCAATGCGCCGGCCAGCGTCGCCAACCAAAAAAGGGGACATTCTCACGTTGCACTAAGGGGACATTCTCATGTCGCGTTAACAAATTTCCGTGAGACGGCTTGCGGAACGCAGCGGGAACGTATATCGTTCGTTCACCGTTTGTGCGGGCCGCGCTGGCGGGAGCGGCATGAGAGGGTAGGACCGATGTTGACACGAAAGCAAAGCGAGCTGTTGCGCTTCATTCACGAGCGCCTGAAGGAGACCGGCGTCCCGCCTTCCTTCGATGAGATGAAGGACGCCTTGTTCTTGCGCTCCAAATCCGGGATTCACCGCCTCATCATCGCGCTCGAGGAACGCGGCTTCATCCGCCGCCTGCCGAATCGCGCCCGCGCGCTCGAGGTCTTGCGCTTGCCGGACTCCGCGACGCCCTCCGACAGTGCCCGCGGCAAGAGGTTCGCGCCGAGCGTCATCGAGGGCACGCTCGGCCGGGTGCGCGCCTGGACACAGAGCGACGAAGGCGACGAATTCGAACGCTCGGCGAATTCGATCTTAATTCCGGTCATGGGCCGGATCGCCGCGGGCACGCCGATCGCGGCGCTGCAAAACCGCAGCCACACCATCAGCCTGCCGCCGGACATGTTGCCGCCGGGCGACTATTATGCGCTCGAGGTGCGCGGCGATTCGATGATCGACGCGGGCATTTTTGACAACGATACGGTGGTGATTCGCAAGCAAGATACCGCCGAGACCGGCGACATTGTCGTCGCCTTGATCGACGACGAGGAAGCGACCTTGAAACGGCTGCGCAAGCGCGGTGCCTCGATCGCGTTAGAGGCCGCCAATCCGGCCTATGAGACGCGCATTTTCGGCCCCGACCGAGTCCGCATTCAGGGCAAGCTCGTCAACCTCGTGCGCAAATATTGAAGGCAAGCCGCTCCTCGCCAGGGCACATTGCGTGCGCGACGGCGCAAAACTCGCCGTCAATGATTATTGGCGACAGGCAATCGACGCCGGCTGCGATGTCATCCTTCGCGGCCAGACGGATCTCGCGACCGCGGACTTTTGTGTGATCCGCCGCGCGAAGGCAAATTTCGGCGCCTCCACGCATGACGAAGCCGAGCTTTTCCGCGCGCTCGAAACCGGCCCGGTTATAGCGCACGAGGGCCGGTCTATCCGGCGGTCCAGAAAGCCATGGCCTTCGCGGCGCCAGGCTTGGCACGTATAACGGCATGGATGCCGGGGCGGACAGCGCGGCGCCGATCCCGAACAGCGCCCGAAGAATTGGGTAAAGGCGACGCGGGGCATCGTCCTCTTCCTCGACAAAATCACGGAAGGGACTGCCCGCAAGTTGGCAAGTTTTCTTGTGGTTCGCCTGTTGCGGACGCGATGACCACGCCCGGTCATTCACTCAGCGCAGAGATTGTGGCGCACCCCCTAAACGGGGGGCGCCAAGTTCAAAATTCCGTGCTTTCTACGAAAACAGGGCCGAAATTCCTCGTTTGGTGAATTGCAGTTTTGACCATTTGGTTTGGTGGCACCCCTCCGCAGGGCCACGCAAATAACGTCTTGGAGGCGTTCATGTGGGCTGCGGACGGATGAAGATCGCTTGCTCAGCCTATACTGCCACGACCGAATAGATCGGAAATTATAGCCTCAACAAAGGAGCATGAATATGCCTAACAATTTGGGAAGAACTATCAGGACTGGTCTGACTCTAAGTCTCGCCTTGACCTCATTGGTGGCGGTTACCATTCCGTCCCATTCCCGGGACGGTGGAGAGATCGCCAAGGACGTGCTCGAGGGCATTGCCCGAGTAATCAACTCACAGCCGGCGCCGGCGGCTCCCTCGCCAGCGCCAGCCCCGGCGCCCCCACAACCCAAGATCAAATACGTCCCGGTCTATGTGCCATATCCGCGTCACGCTCCGCGCCACGCTCCGCGGCACTGCTGGTACGAAGGGCGAGAGGTGTATGATGGCCAGGACTACGTAGCCAGCAAGGTGAAGGTCTGCCGCTAAAGGTATTATCGACCCGTTCGTTAGCGGCCGGCTCCACCATTGCTCGCTATACGGGGCCGGGGCCGGGTGACCGTTCCTCATGGCCGCACATTTGCGGATACGGTTGAAGGTTATCGAAGCGCAATGGCGTTTCCTAGAATTCACTGCGCTATAAATACGGTAGTTCTACACAGTACAATTGTTTTCAAGACGTTGCACTCGCTACTTATTCACGTTTGTCGTAACTGCACCTTTGTAAAATGGCCGGGAGGGCGAAGTTCTAGTTGTCCGGCAACACATCTTATGGAGATACTCATGCGCCGCTTTTTGGTTTTGCTGATTGCTGTTTTGGCTTTGTCGATGGTGAATCCCGCTGTGGCGTGCCCGGGTGGGACTCATCCATGCGGTCCAGCCTGCTGCCCCAATTGAGTAATACCGCAAAGGCAATGACGGGCACGGTGACACGTTCGTCTCCTGTAGCGTGCTTGATTTTTGACGCGACTCTTTTCAAGGAGGGGAGGATTTGCTATGCGTAAGTTAGTGATTGTAGTAGTGTCTTTAGCATTGTTGCTGAGTGCTCTATATGCACATTTATTTTATAGTGCTGAGTCTGACGAGTTAGCCACTGCCTTACGCTACTATTCGTTTTTGCCTATAAAACCGGCATCAAAAGCGCATAAAGTCGGAACAATCTACTTCATTGAGCCTGATCTTGCTACATTTACACTAATTTGCGTGCCAGCGAATTCAGATAAATATGTTTACAAGTCTCCAAGCGCGGTTGTGAGCGGCGCTCGTACCTTGCGAGGGACGTATGTCTCTAAGTGTCCGTCTCGAAAGTTGTTGAATCATATGAATCATTTGTGATTCAAGGGAGGCGGCCTGATTCGAGGAGGAGCCGCCGATGTGGACGAAAACCAACCGAGCACGATACGATCGTGATCAC
>JBQTKC010000202.1:0-8493 GCA_052386575.1 Beijerinckiaceae bacterium | reverse complement strand
TCAGCCAGGGCCAAGATTTTGGCGTCTCTCCGACCGTCCCGTAGGCACCGGAGTTAAATCCCAGCAGGCCTCGATCGCGGTACGGATCGCCTAGCCTTCGGCGTTCCGAGTGCTATGATGCGCCGCTCATGGCGGCCAAGCACAGCGTCATCAAGAGCCCCGGCATCGAGCCGAGGACCAGCAGCACGGCAAGCCCGCTGAAGCTCAGCACCAGGCGCGTATCATGGCCGCAAGCGATGGGCGGCGAGGTGTCGTCGGGATCATCGAAGTACGAGCTTCACGATGCGCAGGTACGGATCCCACACATGCGACGGCAGCCGGACGGTAACTTAGAAGGTACGCCGCCGTGGCTGCGGGTCAAGGTCCGAAAGTATCTCCTGGATCTGCCCTAGCGCAGCCTCCAAGTCCTCGGCGATCTCCTGGGCGATCACGTCCGGGGGCGGAAGATTCTCGGACTCCGAGAAGCTCTCGTCCTTAAGCCAGAAGATGTCCAGGCTCGCCTTGTCGCGCTTGATCACCTCGTCGTAGCTGTACGCTCGCCATTTTCCATTAGTCCCCAGACCACTCGACCGCGCGGTGGCCGCGAATTGGCCCCGGAACCTGGAGGTTCCTGGGTCGGGTGAGGGCTCTTTTCATTTCTCCAGGTTGGCTTTCGGTCGAAGCGATTCTTGGCGTTGTAGCAGGCTACGAACTCGTCCAGATCCGCGCGCTTCAGCGGGTTTTCCTTGAGCGTGAAGTGCATGTTGGTGCGCAGGTCGTAGATCCAGAGCTTTTCAGTCCACGGCTTTTCGCGCGCGGGCTTCTTGTCGAAGAACAGCACGTTCGCCTTCACGCCCTGGGCGTAGAAGATGCCCGTGGGCAGGCGCAGCAGCGTGTGCACATCCGCCTGCTTGAGCAGCTCGCGGCGGATGCTCGCCCGCCCCGCCCTCGAACAGCACGTTGTCCGGCACCACTACGGCCGCGCGGCCGTGCTGTTTGAGCGTGCTGAAGATGTGCTGCACGAAATTGAGCTGCTTGTTGCTCGTCGTGGCCCAGAAGTCGTCACGGTGAATCGTCAGCGTCTCGCGCGAGGACTCGCCGGCCTCGTTAACGATGGTCACGCTGCTCTTCTTGCCAAAGGGCGGATTGGACAGCACCACGTCGAACTCGTCGCCCTTGGCCGCCAGCGCGTCCTTCACCTCCACCGGCGCGGGGGCCGAGGAATCGCCGCCGATGCCGTGCAGCACCATGTTCATGCAGCACAGCCGCGCCACGCTGTCCACCAGCTCCACGCCGCGCAGCGCTTCGGTGTGCAGATGCTTGATCTGTGCGCCGCTGGGTTTGTGGTGGCGCCGGATATGCGCGTAAGCCGCAAGCAAGAAACCGCCGGTGCCGCAGGCCGGATCGCAGATCACCTCGCCGAGCTTGGGCCGCACCACGTCCACGATCGCCCGTATCAGCGGGCGCGGCGTGAAGTATTGGCCCGCGCCGCCCTTCACGTCCGCCGCGTTCTTCTCCAGCAGGCCCTCGTAGGCATCGCCCTTCACGTCCGTGTCGAGCGAGGACCACTCCTCCTTATCAATGAGGTCCGCGATCAGGCGGCGTAGCTTGGCCGGGTCCTGAATCTTGTTCTGCGCCTTGCGGAAGATGACGCCGATCAGCCCCGCCTGCTTGCCTAGGGCCTCCAGAGTGTGGCGGTAGTGAATCTCCAGCTCATCGCCATCGCGCTTGAGCAGCGCGGGCCAGGAATACTCGGCCGGGATCGGCGACTTGCGCGAAAACGGCGGCCGGCTCTGCTCGTCCGTCATCTTGAGGAACAGCAGAAAGGTGAGCTGCTCGACGTAGTCGCCATAAGACAGGCCGTCATCGCGCAAGATGTTGCAGTAGTTCCAGAGCTTCTGGACGATGCAGTTGCTGGTCATAAGTAGTATGAACCGCATGAGCTACGATTTGCCGCATGAGCAACACGCTTTCCAAGTCCAACCCCTACCTGCGCTCTGCCGCTCAGCGCAAGCGTGGTCAATGGATCGCCGCGCAGTCCTCGTCCGCGGTTGAAGGCATTCGAGCTCCATTCAGCGCGGGGCCGGATGCGCTGCGGCCGACAACCACCGAAGAGTTGATTGCCCACGTCAAGCGCCGGATGACGAAGCGCGGCGGATAACGCGCTCGAACAGCGCCCCGAGCGCCATAGTCCCGCCCCAGCGCAGTGTGAATTGCCGCGATGTAAGCACGCTTGCCACGACCGGCAAGCGGCGCGAAGTCCAAGGCCGGTAAACCCGCCTGATACCCCGGACGAGGTCAGTCATCAACCGCTCGTCAAAGTCGAAGTCACTTTCGTCCGATGCGCCTCGTTCCGTAACGGTTAGAACGCCCATTTCTGAGCTGCCATGAAGGATTCCAGATTCATGCATGGTACCCTGAAATGCGCGCAGACATTTGGAATCTTTGCGGCGTTTGGCTTTAGTTGTTCTTGCGTAACTACGGGTGCCGTTACCCTTCCGAACCATCGCCGAGGCGATTACAAAAGGGTCGGCAACCGGCGTGCCTTTGAGTAGCGCTTTGCTTCCGATCAGCGACTGGAAGTGTGGAACAGCCAAGACTTGCTGGACGAGCAGGAGTTCGTCCTGAACAGGCGTGGCAAAAATTGCCCTGTGGTCCTTAGCCCACTGTTGGATGAAATCCGCGTCGTTGTAGTTGCCCAGCTCGTTGAAGACTTCCCTGACCGATATCAGTTCGCCCGCGTCTATCAGCTTTTCCATTCCAGCCCAGAGAGAACGAAACGCGCTCGGGTAGAAATTTTTGAGCGTGATAAAAGCGCTCGTGTCAAAGACGTAAATCACGTAGGCGCCACTTTGCGGAGAGCCAAAGCCTCCAACCCTGCGACGCTTTTCGTCCTTACTCCGAGGTAGTCAGCAACCTGCTCAATACTGAGCTTCCCCTGGTAGTGCTTTCTGAAAACCAATTGCAGATAGCGATCACCTAGGTAGGCTGCCTGAGTGAGGTAATAGTTACCTCCGGTACCCTCCCCCTGGCTCTCATCCGCCCATGCCTGAGACTTCTTTAGATAGTCATCCCAAGGTACTGAACCTTTATCCACAAAGCGCCGAAGAATTACGTGCCAACTGACGTGATACTGATTCGCTAAGCGCGCTATATCGGCATCCGTTGGCGCTCGCGCGATTGTCGTAGTTCGCTCGGCAAAATCGGCGGCGGGAACCAGAATCTCGGCAGCAAAAGCATTGCAGAATCGCTCAATGCGACGCTGTGACTCTGGCAGCTCCTCGATATGCCGTTCATCCAACGTGGAAATGCTGTTTTGGTGCAACAGCACGTGCGATAGCTCGTGCATTAGACTGAACATCTGCCGCGTCTTCGCCGAGCTGTTATTCAGGTAGATCACCGGAAACTCGTCGTCCATCAGGCAAAAGCCGGAGATCGCACGCTGTTTGAACGAGTGCTTGAAAACATATACGCCCACTGCCTCTACAGCCGAACGCCAGACCTTGAGTGCCTCCTCTTCATTCGACCAAGAGAACTGATCGATCAGTTTCAACCCGAGATGCCCGCGGACCAGAGATGCTTGCTGTGCAATCCGCCCGGACACCGAGAATCTGATGTCTCGGAATATTTTCCGCTCAGCCGGATTGGCGCCCTCATTCAACTCCTTCAATGACAGTTGCAGCGCCTGCGCTAGGCGGACCTGATACCTGGTGTCCGGCGCAAGTTGGTCAAGCTCGACCTCCGGCAAAGTGCGGAATTCCTTCTTGAGCTCCACTTCCGGCGGCGGACTTGGAAGAAAGAAAACCGCGATTGGTCTCTTGTAAAGCTGATAGGCGAGTTTTTCGAGTTGGCTATATGTCGGCGCTGCCGTTCCGTCTTCCCAAGCCGTAATCTCCGCAAGATCGCGGCCCAGATGAGTGGCGACATCTTCCAGGGAATAGCCCTGAGAGAGCCTCGCCCATTTGAGGACAGTAGGTTGAATACCGGCTACTGGTTCAGCCATAACACTCACCGAGGCAACTCTTTTCGCTAGGGCGGTGATACTGCCACCGTCGGACGTTCGTGTGTTATGACCTCATGGTGAAAGCCACACGAAGTACGCTTTGGCGAAGCCCTTCGGCGCGCTTGAGGTTGGCGCTGATAGTCGCTTCGAGTTCTTCGATCACAGAGAGTCGGCGCTCGACTTCGGCGACGATGCGGTGCTGCTCGGCGAGTGGGGGCAGCGGAACGACCAGGGCTTTCAGCTTTGTTCCATTCACGTTGGCCTGTCCGACCTGCTGATTGACAACCGTCTTGATCCAAGCCCGACCGAAGACGGAGTTGATGTAGAAGGCGAGAAACTGCGGCAAGCACTGATTCGATAGCCGCACTCGGATCGGGTAGGAGGCGAAAGAGCATGGGTCTGGCCTACCCGCATACATAGCGGTCTTGCCCACAAGCTCCGCGCTATTTGTGCGATTGAAAAGTAGGTCACCTGGCTTCAATAGCAGTTCAGGAAATTCCGAGTGATCCGCAGGCAGATACTTCAGTTCGGATGAATCAAGACTCCCGCCAATGATGTTCCCCATACGCAAAACCGGAATACCGTCGTCATCTTCAGAGGTCTTCGCCGAAGAGCCGAACTGTACTCGTTCTGCTAACTTTCCCACGGTAGTGAACGTCCATCCCTCCACCAACTTTGGTGCATAAGCCATGCGCGATGCGGCAGCGCTGGATTCATAAGCACGGCCTTCGCGGCGGGCGATCTCGGCTTCAGTGGGAACGAGACGGCCTTCGCAGGCGGCTTTGAGGACGCTGGCGCGATAGCGCTTGAGGTTGGCTTGCACGCGCTTGAGGGCGGTGACGGTGGAGTCGAGACGAGTGAGTTGGGTTTCGAGTTCAGCGACGATGCGATCCTGCTCATTCGTCGGTACGAACGGAACCAGATGTGCTCGTAGCTGCTTTCCGCTAACCGCCGCGAACGTAGTGCCAGTCGCTTTATCAGCCAATACGCTACCAGTGCTCCGCATTGCGTAAAGCACATATTTTGATGACGTACCGTTATTTGGTCGCAGTGCGGCCAAGCCACGCCCGATGCAGGCTTCCATAGGACAAATATTGGTTGGTCCTACTGGTGCCCAGATAGAAATGAGTACGTCGTCTTTGCGCGCAATCTTCGTGGGCTCAGTGCACCACTTCGCCGGTGTGGGATACAGCTCACCAAACTCGGCCTTACCCTGAAAGAACGGAAGACCAATCCCATCCGCGTTGTATGTGCTTCCAGGTGGTGACTGCCCTTGTATGATTTCGCAGATTTGTTCTAGTGGCACCCATTCTGGATTCCCGCCTGCGCGGGAATGACGGGGTTGTTGGGGTTTGGCGAGATAGGGGGTGACGGGACCTTCGTTCACGGCTAGCGCAACAGCTTGCCCCTCGCCCGACAAAGGCGCTGGATTCCGGCTTTCGCCGGAATGACGAACTGATTTTGTTTTAGCGCTCATGCCGCCAGCGCCAGGTTGAGGTCATCCATCAACGGCCAGAGGCGCTCGCCGAAGACGCGGTATATCGGACCAAGGACGTGGTCGGCTTCGAGGTGTTCCTTGTCCACGCTGCCGCTGGCGATGATGTAGTCGCGCATCTTTTCCAGCCAGGCTAATTGATCATTGGTGAAGCTGGCGCCTGCGCTCTGCTTTGCCTTGAGCCATCCCGCGTAGCGAGTGCGGACGTGGTCTTCAAAGGGTTGCAGCACGGGCTCCTGTTCCCACGCGAAGCGGACGATGGAGATGAGGTCGGTGAACCGCTTGACCTGTCCTTTGACCTTGCTCGGCTGGAGCTGCTGGTAGGCGTACCAGAGGGTGTCCGGCGTCCAGTGGGCGGACGCCTGTTTGAGCTTGGCTTCCAGGTCCTTGAGCGCTTCTTCGGTGATGCGTTTTTTGTAGGGGCGGCTGTAAAGGATTTGCAGGGCTTCGATCTCGGCCTTGTGTTGCTCGATATAGGCGCGGAAGTCGCGGGTAAGGCTCTCGGCTTTTTCCTTGGCGGCGGCGCTGAAGCCTTGCTCGATCACCTTGTCGATAGTGACCTTATCTATGGTCTGCTCGGACTGGGTCTTGAGCTGAGCCAGCGTGTTGCGCAGGTCGGGGTTGTCGAAGGGAGCGCAGGCTTTGGCGGCGAGGGCTTCGCGGGCGGCGGCAAATTCTTCCTTTGTGGGTATTCGCCCTTCGACAGGCTCAGGACGAACGGTTAGTGCTTGGGCGGCGATCTTGTCCGGGTCGATGGCGTCCAGCAGTTGGTTAGCGAGCTGGCTGAGCGCGGCGCCGCCGGTGAGCTCGGCGATCTGCTTGCGCTGCTCGGGCTTCAGCTCGCGGTCCAAACGCGCGAGACGGCCGGCGAGGCTGGTAAGCGCATCCTCGTCGCGCTTGCCGAAGGCGACGCCGAGCAGGAGCTTGTCGAAGCTGACTCCGGGTTTCTTTTCTAGCGGCCGGGAGTCGGTCTTGTCGCTCTCGCAGACGCCGACGGCGTCCACGATGACGAAGTGGGTCTTGGCGTGCGCCTCTGCGCCGCTGACGGCCTGCAGGTCCGTGGGCGATAGCACGCGCGTGCCGCGGCCCTTCATCTGTTCGAAGTAGACGCGGCTCTTCACGTCGCGCAGGAAGATGAGGCACTCCAGCGGGCGGATATCGGTGCCGGTGGCAATCATGTCCACGGTGACGGCGATGCGCAGTTGCGGGCTGGTGCGGAATTCCTGGATGAGGCTTTCGGACTTCTCGTAGCGCTTGGTTTCGGTATTGTAGGTCTTGTAGGTGATCTTTTTGCAGAAGTCGTTGCCCTTACCGAGGACCTCGCGGCAGATGTGGACGGTGTCTTCGGCGTGGCTGTCGTCCTTGGCAAAGATCAGTGTCTTCGGCACGAGCACGCGGCCGGGGAAGAGTTCAATGGGCAGGGCCTGCTTCCAGGCTTGCAGCACGGTGCGGATCTGCGAGGGGACGACGACGGAATGGTCCAGCTCCCTGGCCTGGTATTCGAGGTCTTCGTCCAGGCGCTCCCAGCGGGTCTTGCGGGTGTCCTTGCTCCGGCGGTCTACAAAATTGCCGGCTTCGACCTTGGCGCCTTTCTCGGTGATTTCGGTGCGGATGCGGTAGACGTCGTAGCCGACATTGACGCCGTCCGCCACGGCGCGCTCGTGGCCGTACTCCATCACCAGGTTCTGGTTGAAGAAGCCGATGGTCTGCTTGCTGGGCGTGGCGGTAAGGCCGATGAGGTGGGCGTCGAAGTATTCGAGCACCTGGCGCCAGAGGTTGTAGATGGAGCGGTGGCACTCGTCGGTGACGATGAAGTCGAAGGCCTCGATGGGAATCTTTGGGTTGTATTCCACGTCCTTGGTTCGATCATCGGCGACGCTGATCTCGAAAGCGGAAAGCTCATCGGCATCTTCCGCCAGTTCTTCCCCGCGCAGCAGCGAGTAAAGCCGCTGGATGGTGGTGATGGTGACACGGTTGCTGTCGGTCCAGTCGAAGTGGCTCGATTGCAGGCGCTGGATGTTGTAGGTCTCGGTGAACTTGCGGTTGGTGTCGGGCAGGTTGTATTGGTCGAACTCGCCCTTGGTTTGTTTGCCAAGGTTGTCGCGGTCCACAACGAACAACACGCGGTGCGCATTGGCGTGCTTGATGAGGCGGTAGGTGAAGGCGCAGGCGGTGTAGGTCTTGCCGGCGCCGGTGGCCATCTGGATCAGCGCGCGGGGCTTATCCTGCGTGAGCGACTGCTCCAGGCGGGTGACGGCTTCGATCTGGCAATCGCGCATGCCGGTGGTGATGAGCGGCGGCAGCTTGCGCAGTCGGGCGCACAACGTGTCGGCTTCAGTCAGCCATTTGGCGAGGGTTTCCGGCTTATGGAAGGCAAAGACATTGCGCGAGCGCGCCTCCGGATCGCGGGTGTCGCGGAAAAGAGTTTCCACGCCTGTGGATTCATAGAAAAACCGCAGCTTGGCCTGGGTCTGGAGAAAGGGCGGTAACTGGCCCGCATAGAACGCGGATTGCTCGGCGACGCCGGACAGCAGCACGCCTTCTTTCTTGGCTTCGATGATACCGACCGCAGCGCGGTCCAGCATCAGCAGATAGTCGCAGCGACCTTCCTTGAGCGGCAGTTCGCGCAAGGCGATACCGGGCGCGGCGTTGGGAGCGTAGGCACGGTAGTGTTGCACTGCCCACCCGGCGGCGGTGAGCAGAGCGTCGATAGTCTCCCTCGCGAGCTCTTCTGGGGTCGGCATCAGGGCAAAGGGTACCACATGAGACCTCGGGCTTAACGGCCGTCAAAACGAAAGTGCGGATAGCGGTTCGCCACCCGCCACGCCATTGACCGCTTTCGATTTTCCCGCGTACCGGATACATTTAAGTAATTGGTGGCTCAGATTAGTGTGATCCGTATCCTCGGTATCGATCCCGGCTCCCGGATCACGGGCTATGGCGTCATTGATGTGGATGGCGCGCGCACTTTCTATGTCGCCAGCGGTGGCATCAAGACGGCGGGCGATGCGTTAGC
>JBQTKC010000201.1:0-4039 GCA_052386575.1 Beijerinckiaceae bacterium | reverse complement strand
GACCGCGGGCCGCTGGCCGACTTTCTCAATCTTTTCCGGGAACAGGCCATACCGCGCGAGGTCGTCGCTTGGCACGGCGGCCAGGCGCCGGGCACGGTCGTCATCAGGACGAGCGAGCGCCGCCTCTATTATGTCCTCGGGAACGGCGAAGCGATCCGGTATGGCGTCGGCGTTGGCCGGCAAGGTTTTACGTGGTCCGGCACGAAGAGGGTCACGATGAAACGCGAATGGCCGGATTGGACGCCGCCGCCGCAAATGCTCAGGCGCCGCCCCGATCTGCCACGCCATATGGCTGGCGGAATGGACAATCCGCTTGGCGCGCGCGCGATTTATCTTGGCTCAAGCCTTTATCGCATTCATGGGTCGAACGAGCCGGATACAATCGGAGCCGCCGTATCGTCGGGCTGCATCCGGATGACCAACCAGGATGTCGTTGATCTTTCCGATCGGGTCAAGGTGGGCACGAAAGTTGTCGTCATCCGGTAACATGGCGCGTAAGTGAATACACCTTGGGGATGCGGCCGAGCCGGTTGCGCCTCAAAACTTTTATTCGTCAGCCGGCCAAAAGCGGGTGCCGCAATTTACTTCATTGCCATGCCGATGCGGGAAGCTTGACGGCATTTTACAATGTCGATGCTGTCCTAGGATAAGCCGAACCATGAAGGCACAGGATCGGAGTGGCTATTCTGCAACAGCGGTTGTGTTTCGCCCTTCGAAACCGTGGCGGACCTTGCGCAAGCGTTGCTTCAAGCTTCTATAGGCCTGCATGGTCAAGACAATGGAGACGAATGCATGGGCGGCCGCGCCGGACTTCAACTGAACGACACGGCTTTTCCGCGCGGGCGCCATGGCTGGAGCCTTATTGCTGGGCTCGTATTGCTTGGGGCTCTCTCTGCAAGTGCGGCGAGAGGCGCCGATTTGCCTTCCAAAACGCAAGCCTCGGTTTTTGTGCCGCCGCCGCCCGCCGAATTCAGCTGGACCGGTTTCTATCTTGGCATCCACGCCGGCGCCGGGACCGATCATTTCGCCTTTCCGTATTTTGTCGGCGCGAACGGAGGCTTCCTTCTAGGAACCAGCGGCATTGACGCGTCGGGTCCAATCGGCGGCATTCAGGCCGGATTTAATTACGAGCTACCTTTCTACCATATCGTCGCCGGGATCGAAATCGATAACAGCGTCTCCGGCATAAGAGGCGATATCACCGTCAATGGAACGCTCCGTCCCGGCGTTAGCGCGGCCGCCACCTTCGGCTCCAAATTCAAGGACTTTGGCACCGCGCGGTTTCGCATTGGCTACGCTTGGGGCCGCCTCATGCCCTATTTTACCTTTGGCTTCACTTATGGAACGATTGAGACGTTTTACCGCGTCGTCACGCCAGGGTTATTTAGCTCCGGATCGATAACGGCGACGCGTTCGGGTGTATTTCCCCATGTTGGGAATGTCGGCATTGGCGCCGAATATGCCATCGCTCCAAACTTTACGGCGAAGGTCGAATATCTATACGATTTCATCAATGCCCGCCCGGTGGTTTTCAATCCGGCGCCCGGGTCGAATGTCGTGTTCAACACGCGAACGATGTATCATATCGGCCGCATTGGGTTGAACTACAAATTCGATTGGTTGCCCTTTGCCGCGCCTGTCGCCGCAAAATACTAGAACCCTGTGGAGTGCGCGCAAACCAGCTCAAGCAACGCGTTTGGACTGCCCGCCGAAGCGCCCATAAAAAATATCTCCCGTTGCCGCCATGCCGACGATGATTCTAGGCGGCGCAAAACGCTCGCCGAATTTTTGCCGGAGCTTTTCGCACAGCGCGACAAAATTCGCCGCGCCCATCCCGTCGATATAACTCAACGTGCCGCCGGTGAACGGCGCGAAGCCAAAGCCGATGATCGAGCCGACGTCCGCCTCGCGGGGGTCGGTGACGACACCTTCCTCGATTACTCGCGCGGCTTCGACCGCCTGGGTCACGAGGAACCGTTGTTTGAGTTCGCCTGCGTCGATCATGTCCGGATCGCGCTTCGTTTGCTGAAATGCGGCAAGACCGGGCCACAGGGTCTTTGCGCCCTGCGCCGGATAATCGTAAAAGCCTTTGCCGTTCTTGCGCCCGAGCCGGCCGTGACCTTCGACCATGGCCTTGAGCAAATTCTCTTGCGCCGGATCGATAGCAGATGGTCCTAGATCGCGCTTCGTTGCCTCGACGATCTTTAGCGCTAGATCGAGCGCGACTTCGTCGTTAAGGGCGAGCGGGCCGACAGGCATGCCCGCCATTTTGGCCACGTTCTCGATCATCGCCGGCGGAACACCCTCCAGCAGCATGATGTGGCCTTCGCGGATATAATTGCCGACGCAGCGATTGGCGTAAAAGCCGCGCGAATCACGCACGACAATCGGCGTTTTCTTGATCGCACGAACATAATCCAGGGCCGTGGCAAGCGCCCGGTCCGAGGTCTTCTCGCCAACAATCACCTCAACGAGAAGCATTTTTTCGACCGGCGAGAAAAAATGAATTCCAATGAAATCTTTGTGCTCGCCATAGGCTTGGGCGAGCGAAGTTATCGGCAGCGTGGACGTGTTCGAGGCGAAGATAGTGCCAGGCGCAAGAACGGCGCGGGCCTTTTGCGTCGCTTCGGCTTTCACGGCGCGGTCCTCAAAGACCGCTTCGATCACGAGATCCGAGCCCGCGAGGTCCTGGTAATCGGCGGCCGGTTTGATCCTCGAAAGAAGCGCTTCCTTATCGGCGGTTTTGGCGCGGCCTTTGAGCACCTGGCCTGATATAAGCTTGTCGCAAACTGCCTTGCCTTTTTCGGCCGCCGCCAGATTCTGGTCGATCAGAACCACGTCCATACCCGCATTCGCGGTGACATAGGCAATGCCCGCGCCCATGAACCCTGCACCCAAGATGCCAACCTTGTTAACCGCGGTTGCCGGGACTTGCGCGGGGCGGCGCGCGCCCTTGTTCAGTTCGCCCATGGAAATAAACAGCGTGCGGATCATCGCGGCCGCCTCAGGTGAGCGCAATATCTTGGCAAACCAGCGCGCCTCGACGCGCAGCGCCAAATCGAAAGGCAACTGCAGGCCCTCGTAGACGCTGTGCAAAATCGCCTTGGCGGCGGGATAATTGTCGTGCGTCTCGCGCCGGTAAATCGCGTTGGCGGCGGGCCACACCATCATGCCCTGGGCCGAAAACACTTTTCCGGAAGGGAGCCTAAAACCTTGCTCGTCCCAAGGCGCAACACCCTTCCCACCTGCCAATATAAACGCCTTGGCCTTCGCGATGATTTCGGCTTTGGGGGCGACCTCATGCACGAGGTTCATGGTTTTCGCCGCTTTCGGCCGGATTTGGTCGCCCTTGAAAAGCATCTGCAGGGCATCGCCGGTCTGCATGAGACGAGCGACCCGCTGAGTTCCACCCGCGCCCGGAAACAAGCCGACCTTGATCTCCGGCAATCCCACCCGCGCGCGGTCGTCGTCGGCGATGACCCGGTAATGGCAGGCGAGCGCAAGTTCAAAGGCGCCGCCAAGGCAGACGCCATTGATCGCAATGGCGAAAGGCTTGCCACAGGTCTCGAGCTTACGGTAAACTTGGGAAAGGCGGCCCGCGCGCTCGAAAAAGAGCTTTATTGCCGCTTCCTCGCCGCTTTCCTGTTTTGCCTTGAGATATTCGGCCGCCGCCGTCTGGAGCATGGTGAGATCGGCGCCGCCCGAAAACGTGTCCTTGCCGGACGCGATGACACAGCCCTTGATCGGTCCATTGGCCGCGACGTGTTCAATGACTTGCTCGATCTCGTCGATGACGTTTGGCGTGATGACGTTCATCGAGCGGCCAGCCATATCCCAGGTGAGCAGCGCGATGCCGTCACTGTCCGTCTCGAAGCGGAAATTTGTGAAGTTCATCGATCTCTCCCCTTGCGAATTACACCCGCTCGATGATTGTCGCCGTGCCCATTCCCGTCCCGATGCAAAGCGTGACGAGCGCGGTTCCCTTGCCGGTGCGTTCGAGCTCGTCAAGCGCCGTGCCGAGCAGCATGGCGCCGGTCGC
>JBQTKC010000200.1:0-3889 GCA_052386575.1 Beijerinckiaceae bacterium | reverse complement strand
TACATCAATGAAGCCGGAGAGTCTAAAACGCTCTATTTTGATTAAAGCTGAGCCTATATTCGATATTGAAATCCAAAAGCCAATATTGCCCCATAATTCGGTAGAAGGATGGGCAATATTCGATATTGCAAAGGGATTTACATCTCCAGCAACAAAATATTACAAAATAGAAATTCGTGACAGCGCCGGCGCAGTCTCTTCTACGATTATAAAGACACCGCTTCGATCAAAGGGAGAGAATGACACGGGGGTTGCAAGTATCAGCCAAGTCGGAACGAGCGTCGATCTTAGCGGGGCCTATGTGAAACTGCATTCTAATCCATAAGGGGGTGCAATTGCTTCCCACAGCCTCTAGCACGTTAACAATATCACTCATCTCCCAAAGCCGCTTAGTCACTTGGCGGCTCCCCGAGACGTTTCCTGAACCAATTGCCGGACTCTTGATCAATCCATAGTTGGGCCTCATGTTCAGACCGAAATCCGCCAATCTGTTGAGACGGACGATCGTGCCACTGGACGAGGACGTACCATCCCGAGGAGTCTTTCAGCTCACGTGGCCGCACGTCTGGCTTCTTTGCACGTATCGTCATCCCGTGGAATATGCCACAGCCGCCGATAGGTTTCCACAACTGTCAAGAGTGGCTAATTTCAGACTGACCCACTACCGAGGCTTCGAATTAAGGCAAGTCAAAAGAGCCCACTTTCAAATATTCGAGCAGGCAGGGTCATTCAAAGAATCTTTCCGGTTACGGCGGCGTTACCGCGTGGGGCTCGCGGAAGTTTTCGCGGGCCTTTGGCACGCCCGACCCGGCGCGGCGGATGCACGTGAGGACGACATTACGCGGGGTTGCGAGCGGCCTAGCGCGTGTAAACGCGACCCATTTCAAGACCTTCGGCTTCCGCTCTCGCCCACATCGGAAAATCGCCGCGACGATCTCGTCGATATCCTCCATTGGTCACTGAAAAAAGACCGGCGGGCGCGGTTTGCTTTGGACACGCTGCCGCTTCCATCGAACAGGCCATGCGTACCATCGCGGAAGCGCAACCTTTTGAGCCGGCGGCTGAAGCAACCGTGAAATCCGCAATGCCGCGCTCAGGCCCGCAATTTTTCATAAAGCGCGCTCATCGCCTCGAAATAGGCATTCTCGGAAAAAGAGCGGGAAACCAGATGCTGGCAGGCGGCCGCCATCTCGGCGAGCTGCGACTCCCCGGTGTCGCGCGCCTGGACCAGGGCGCGCGCGAGATCGGCCACGTCGCCCGCCCGGAACGACCAGCCGGTCCGTCCCTCCTCGATCAACTCGGGAATTCCGCCGATCCGCGCGCCAACCAGCGGCTTGCCACGCTGAAAGGCTTCGACGACGCTCATCGGGCCATTCTCGTACCATTCGGACGGCAATACGATCGCCCGCGCCGCATCGACCTCGGCCCAGAGCGCGCCGCCTGAAAGGAAGCCCCGGAAGTTGGCCGGCGCGCCAAGCGATTTGGCAAGTGACCGCAGCTCCTCCTCCTGCGGTCCGCGCCCGGCGATGGAGATGCGTACGCCCGAAGCCGCCGCCGCCGCGATCAGCGTCGCAATGCCCTTCTCTGGCGTCAGGCGGCCAAAATATAGAAGATGATCGCCGCCTGGGGTTGCGGCCTGCGGCGCCGCATCGGATACGAAGTTTGGAATATGCACCAGCTTTTCGGCCGGCCAGCCCCACTCGATCAGCTTATTGCGATAGAAGGCGCTCGGCGTGACGATCCGGTCGATATGCCGCGCGTAGATCCGCAACGCCTTGTGGATGGCCGACTCGACCATGATCAGCCCGCTCATGGCAACACTGCCTTTTATGCAGCGGTGGATCGCGACATTCCAGACCCGGCCCCCCTTACAGCGTTCGCAAACCGCCGGCCCGGAGCGCATTGTATACGCCGGGCAGGCGAGCTTGAGATCATGCACGGTCATGACCACCGGAATGCCGCGCGCCTTCAGCTCCACGAGCACCGATGGCGACAGGTGGTGGTAGATGTTGTGGGCATGGGCCACATCGATCCTGCGCGTTTCGATGAGCCGCGCGAGCTTTTGCCGGGCTTCCCGCGAATAGATGATGCGCCCGGCGACGACCGCCTTTTCCCGCAGCGATGCCGGCGCGCCAAAATCGACGTGCTCCGCGAAATATCGGCTATCCTCGCAGGGCAAGTTGTCATGGTGGTGCATCGCGTAATACGAATTCGTCCACCCATGCCGTTCCATCAGAGCGGCATTGGCAAAATAGATGATCTCCGAACCACCCTTCGGATAGTGGTAGGTGTTGATCGAGAGCAGGTGACCTTTTGACACGATTTAACTCTGCTTCATCGGTGCGATGGGGCCGCGACACGAACGGTGCGTCGAATGCCGCCGCCGCCAGCGACCGCCGCGCCGGCGGCGTGCGAGATTTTATACACCGAGCTGCCGACGCTCCGAAAAAATCTGTTGCGGGAGTGGGAGTGCTGGATTCGTCGTTGGAGCTTGATTCACTTCTGTTTCTCTTTCGCCCCGGCAACGCGCCGAGCCGATCGGCCTAATGCGCGGCGGATCCGTTGCCTGTCGTGTTGCGCGACGGGCGAACGTCTTGCTGATTCCGGATGACGAGTCGAACTGCGAACAGTTCGCCAAAAGCCCTCCACGAGCGTAGGGGCTGCAGCCGCTGGGCACCGCCGGTTATGGCAAGCCGAGCGCGACGAAACGCACCTCTCCTTGACCGTTGGCGACAAGGAGAAGCGCCGATTTCTTGCCGGCGCCCTTTAGCGCCTGGATTTTCTTGGCGATGTCGGCTGGCTCCTTGACGGATTCCTGGTTGATTTCCATGACCACGTCGCCGGCCTGGACATGTTTCTCCGCCGCGGAGGAGTCGGGATCGACGCCGGTTATGACGACTCCGGCGGCGACATTGTTCTTGATCGCGAATTTCTGCCGCAAATCGTCCGTGAGGCTCGAAAATTCCATTCCTAGCGCCTTCTCGACAGGGCCGGAGATCCCCGGCTTTCCCGCCTCGCCGTGCCTTGCCGCGAGGGACGCCCGCTTGTCGTTGTCTTCCAAGCGGCCGAGTTTGATTGTCTTCGTAATCTGCTTGCCTTCGCGGATCACGACGATATCGACATTTTTGCCGACAGGAGCCGCGGCGACGATCTTGGGCAGATCGCGCGACTCCTTGATCTCGATTCCATCGAATTTGACGATGACGTCCCCGGCCTTGAGACCGGCCGCCTTGGCTGGCCCCTTGTCGTCGGTTCCGGCGATTAGCGCGCCGCGCACCTGGCCGAGATTGAGGCTTTCGGCGATCGTATCGTCGACGTTTTGGATGTGCACGCCAAGCCAGCCGCGCCGGGTCTCGCCGAATTTTTCCAATTGATCGATGATCGGAATAACCGTCGCGGCGGGGGTGGCGAAGCCGATCCCGATCGAGCCGCCGGAGGGCGACAGGATCGCCGTATTGATCCCGATCACCTCGCCCGCCATGTTGAACAAGGGCCCCCCAGAATTGCCTTTGTTGATCGCCGCGTCGGTCTGAAAATAATTGTCGTAGGGACCCGAATCGATGTTGCGATGGCGGGCCGAGATAATGCCCGCGGTGACCGTGCCGCCAAGTCCAAAGGGATTGCCAACGGCGACCACCCAATCGCCCACGCGCATTTTTTCGCTGTCACCAAACTTCACCGCCTTGAGCGGCGTATTGGGTTTCACCCGAAGCACGGCGACATCGACCTTTTCATCCTTGCCAACCACTTCGGCCTTCAGTTTCTGACCATCGGTGAAAATAACGGTCACTTCATTGGCGTCGTCGATGACGTGATTGTTGGTGATCACAACCCCGGATGCATCGATGACGAAGCCCGAGCCGAGCGAATTCGATTTGCGTTGGCGTTG
>JBQTKC010000199.1:0-2651 GCA_052386575.1 Beijerinckiaceae bacterium | reverse complement strand
GCTATCGACGAGTTCTTCGCCGATAAGCGAGAGAAGCCGGTTCCTCACGAGAAATGTTCTTGGAAGTATTACATCGAGAAGCTGTAGCCAGCGGTAATCGCGGAAATTGCGCTCGAAAGTGCCGTTTGAGGGATTTGCGAGGTGTTCGGGAAAAGGGATGAGACAAGCGGCTGGCGTTTTGCGGTTTGTACCGGGCCTCATCGCCGCGTACGGGCAGGTCCGGCTGGGTTGCGCTCTGTTTAGCGATACGCCCCTGTAGTCCGACGGCAGAACCTATTTCGTCCTTGCCCAGACGCTCCACGAGGCGGGCGTCTACAGGGATCCGAGGGGCGAATCGGCGTACTGGCCGCCCGGCCTGCCTTTCGTGTATTACGCGCACTTCGTGGCTCTGGGTGTTTAAGTCGTGGGTCCCCGCGCTCGTCAACCTCGAGCTGTTCGCCTTGGGCGTCTACGCCGCCGGGCACTACATGATCGGAGAAGCCGGCGCCAGGGTGGGCGCATTAATAGTTGCCCTGTGGCCCAATCATGCGCTTGCTGTCGGTGGTGCCAGCAAAGAGTCGTTAGTTGCTGCACTGTTGGCTCTGGCGCTGTGGTTGTATCTTATGTCGTGGCACCGCGCCGGAAAAAGCGGCAGCAACTTCGCGCTCCTGGGTTTGGGCGCATCTTTGAGCTTCCCCCGGAATTTCGTCTTCCATCGATCTGCGGATAGGATGACGAAACTGGAGGGAATTGATGTTCAAGATACCGAAGCAGGAATACACCGCCGAGTTCAAGGAGCTGGCGGTCAAGCGCGTCAAGGCCGGGCAAGGAATTGCGGCGGTGGCGCGCGACTTGGGACTGGTCGAGCAGACGCTGCGTAACTGGATGAAGGCGGCGAAGAGCGGCAAGCTCAATGCGGCTGGCGGCAAGTCTGTCACGCCCGAGCAGATGGAGCTCTCGCGCGTGCGTGCCGAGAACGCCCGGCTCAAGATGGAGAACGAGATCCTAAAAAAAGCGGCGGCGTACTTTGCCAAGGATGCGCTATGAGGTACGCCTGGATCGACACGCAGCGCAAAGTCTATCCGCTGCCGGTGATGTGCGAGACCCTCGCGGTGAGCATCAGCGGCTACCGCGCCTGGAGACGCGGCGGCAGTGCGAACCGTAAACGCTTGACCGATGGGCAACTGCTGGCGCTGATCCGTGCCCTCCATGCGCAACTCCAAGGTGCTTACGGATCGCCTCGAATCCTCAAGGAGATTCGCGGGCGTGGCTTTCCGGTGGGCAAGGCGCGGGTGGAGCGGCTGATGCGCGAAAACGGCATCCGGGGCCGGCACAAACGGCGTTACAAGGCAACGACGGACTCGAAGCACGCGCTGCCCGTGGCGCCCAATCGGCTCGACAGAAACTTCACCCCGACTGCGCCGAATCGGGCCTGGGGCGCTGATCTGACGTACGTCTGGACCGACGAAGGCTGGCTGTACCTGGCGATCGTGCTGGATCTGTTTAACCGCGAGATCGTGGGCTGGTCGATCAAGCCGCGGATGACGGCGGAGATCGTGACCGACGCCTTGACGATGGCGTGGTTCCGCAGACACCCGGCGCCGGGCCTTATTCACCACTCGGATCGAGGCAGCCAGTACGCGAGCTCGCTGTTTCAGGACAAGCTCACCGAGTACGCAATGACTTGCTCGATGAGCCGCAAGGGCAACTGTTGGGACAATGCGCCCACGGAGAGCTTCTTCAACAGCCTGAAGAACGAACGGGTGCATGGCACGCACTACGCGACCCGCGCCGAGGCCACCGCGGACTTGTTCGAATACATCGAGGTCTTCTACAACCGGAGTCGTCGCCACTCCACGCTCGGCTACCAGTCGCCGGCTCAGTTCCTGCAGGACTGGATCAAGACTCAGCATGAGCAGAATTTGGCGGCATGAGACCGCACCCTTGGAAGACGAAAAACAGAGGGAAGCTCACGTTGTCATTCCGACAACGAAACTGCGGTCGATCTTGAGGACATGGATCGGCAGTCTAGCTATGTAGGCAAGAGACGAATATCCGGTGCCGAAATCGTCCACCGCGATAGTTACCCCGACCGCGCACACCTTCTGGAGCTTGCGAATCGTGTCTTCCAAGTTTTCCATGATGACGGATTCGGTGATTTCCAGGTCAAGCGCGCCGCCGGCTTCCTGCGCCTTCTGTGCCGCCTCGGTGACCCCTTCCACGAAATCCGTCTGGCGCAACTCGAGCGGCGACACATTCACCGCGATCCGGGGCGGTTTCAGGCCTGCTGCGGTCCAGTGTGCGCAGTCGCGTGCCACCTGGGACATTGCCCAGCGCCCGGCTTCCAGAATCAACCCCGTTTGCTCCATCAACGGGATGAACCTTGCCGGCGCCACCATGCCAGTCTCAGGATCGTTCCACCGTATGAGAGCTTCAAAGCCTGTGAGCCGGCGTGTCTTCATACTGACTTTCGGCTGATACCACAGAACCATTTCACCGTTATCCAGCGCCCTGCGTAACCGGTTCTCCAGTCGCAGGGAGTCGGCAACGCGTGCGTTCATCTCGGGGCTGTAGAACAAGAATCGCACGTTTTGTTCCTTCGCCTTGCGTAACGCGGCTTCAGCGTTGGTAAACAGCAACTCCGGGCTTTGGCCATCGCTCGGAAACATTGC
>JBQTKC010000198.1:0-23226 GCA_052386575.1 Beijerinckiaceae bacterium | reverse complement strand
CCGCCGCCAAAGCCGCCGCCTCCGCCCATGCCACCACCGATGCTCGATTGGCTGAACGCCAGTTGCGAACCGCTCGCCACCAGAGTCGCGCCGAGCACAGCCGTCGCCACAAACAAACTCAAGCGGTTCATCGCCTTCTCCGAACCGATTTTGCCCTTTTATCCGGCGGCGCGAAATGACGAATGAACAATTTCTCTGCAACGCCGTTAATAGTTCAAGTAAGGGAGCAACACCATCTTGGTGAAATCGTTCCATCAAATTTGTGTGCAATTGTTGCCCATGGCGGACAAGCTTTTGCTACTATGGGAACTCTGGCTTCCCCCAAGGCGACGCTTTGTTCTATTCGAACGACGAAGATCAAACACCATTGCATTACACCGCCGGCCTGTCGCAGCCAAAACATGAGTTTCCCCCTCAAAAATCCGCCGAGACGATTGAAGGTAAATCCGTCGAGACGGAGGAGCCACCGGACCGGCAACCTTCGCATCCATCGGATTGCCGGTATGCGCGTTGTGTAGGGCGCCGGATTCCCCGTTCATTACTTTCCAGACGGTGGACTTGTGTGACTCTCCAAGCCGCAAGCCCCCAGCGACCGGCGCCCCCGAAAGATAAACCGCGAAAACCCAGTTCGTCACGAAGACAGGTTCTCCGCGGCGTGATGTTCAAACCGGTCCCGCACACAAAAGTGCTGACACTCCCCCACCTAAACCTTGCATGTCTTCCTGGCGCACTTCACCAAAGTCCGATAGAGCGTATCTCATCCCCGAAATGACTCGCTTCCAAATGCGAATCAAACCTCGACCGATCTTCTTCGTTACTAAATTTTGTAACGTGATTCTTTTTGAAAGTAAGAAAGTAGTGAACAACATGGTGTGAATACCAAGCATACATACAGGATTCCCCGACCCATCCCCACTTCGCATACAAAAGTCTCAGTGCCGTGCCAGCATGTTGAATAGTACGATGGAAAAAAGATTCACATACGTTAATAATGAGGTACCCCCAGAATAGACCTGAGAGGACTTGCGCTGCTATACTCATAGTTGCCGTGGCCTGATGACACCGCTCACATTCATTGCGATCGCCCGTCCAATCACGCATGATTTAATTCTGGTTCGAATATTGCAGGATGAACCCATGCGGCAGGCCTCTCGGGGGAGCAGGAAATGGCGCCGCGCGGCGGACCGCCGCGAGCCACGCGGTATCGAGCGCCGGATCGCCGCTCGCGCGGTACACCGCTTGATGCGTCAGATTGCCCAATTCATCGACGAAAAGTCCGATTTGCCCGACACTAATCAAATGGCGCGCGCGGGCGTCTCTCGGGAAATGAAATTGGCGGGTGATCAATCCAAAGAGCAATGCTTCATAGCTCGCCTTTTCGGTTCCGCCGCCGATCGGCGCGGATTTGGCCGCGGCCCCCAGCGAATAATTTGGCGCTTGAGACAAAGCGGCAAGCTGCTGCGCCACCGTCGCCTTTTGGCCTTGCGCGGCGGGTCTCTTGCTATCGCGGCGGGGCGTCGGCTTTTTTTGCGGCTTGGCCGGAGGCTCCGGCTGCGCCTTGTCGAGAGCCTCGGCGCCTGGCGTGTCGTCGGCGAGTTTTTGCGGCTCCGATGGCGCTGGCGGATTGGCCGCTTTCTCGTTTGACGCGGTCGCGGCTTTTTCTTGCTCGGGCTTTTCTTGGGCAGGCTGCTTTGCTGCGAGTTTTGGCGGCGGCGCCGCGCGGGGGGCTTTCGTTTCCTTGTCGGGATCTCCTTTGTGGGTATCGTCGGCGTTGCCCGAGACCGGCGCATCGTGCGCGACTTCGACGTCGTCGAGCTGAGTCTTTTCGGGCGGCGGCTTCGCCTTGACCACGGGCGGAGTGACGAGATCGGGCGGCGGAGGGAGAGGCTTCGCAAACGGTTCGGCTTGCAGCTCGGGCGGAAGCTCGGCGACGATCTCCACCGGAAATTCCTCCGCGAGGGGGGGCTCGGAGGCAACGGAAAAATCCTCGAACAGCAGGATCGCCAAAAGCAACGCGTGGGCAGCCAAACACACTGCGAGAATCAAGGCGAATTGCGGGTGCGCGTGGCCTTCCCGCGGCGCGATCAGCCGCTGCGACGGATCCGCCTTGAACGCGGCATCGGTGGTATCGGGTTCGTGCGTCACCTTTCCCTCGACGCCAAGGGCCACGGCCCTTTGTCATTTGCGCCAGCTTCGATAACCAAGAACAAGCTATCATAAGCGCGGATTGACGGTCTCCTTGCGGGTCCCTAGAAGCGTGGTCTCTGCCGTGGCAGTCTCGATCATCGGCAAAACATCCTCGATCTTTTCGGCAACAAGATAGCGGACCTCCAAGGAAGGCTGAATAAATTGCCGCTCCCGCATATGCGCGAAAAGCCGCAACAGCGGCTGCCAGAAGCCGGCGATGTCGGCGATCACGACGGGTTTGGTGTGACGTTCGAGCTGGACCCAGCTCAATTGCTCGGCGAGCTCCTCTAAGGTTCCAATGCCGCCAGGAAGCGCGACAAATGCGTCAGCGCGCTCGAACATCAGGCGCTTGCGCTCATGCATGCTGCTGACGACGAGGCATTCGTGGAGTCCCGGCAAGGGCCCTTCCCTGCCCACGAGGAAATCAGGAATGATCCCGGTGACGTGCCCGCCGCTGGCGAGAACCGAGCCGGCGAGCGCGCCCATGAGACCGTGGGCGCCGCCGCCGTAAACAAGACCGATGGAAGCCTTCGCCATGGCCTGGCCAAGCTGTCGCGCGGCGGCTTCATAGACGAGGCCGGCGCCTTGGGCGGAGCCGCAATAGACGCAAATGTTCCGGAGGAGGCGGGAGCGGGCCGCGACGACGGTGTGCTTCGATGCCATGGTCTGCTTGTTGCCCGCCGCCCTCTAGCGGGTCAAGTGGGGCTTAAATCCGAAGGCTGCAATCCGAAGGCTGCGCGGGGCATCTTCCCGTTGCGCCGCCGCAAGTGGAAATCATTTCGCGGATCAAGGTGTTGCGAGATGAAAAGCCTACGAGAAAATCGCCGGACCACCCTCTAGGCGTTAGAGCGTTTCGGGTCCATTATGAGCCTTCGCCAGAAAACGAGCGACATGACGCGTCCTTTCTTTTTCAATGCCTTAACTGCTCCGGCGCCGCACGCCAAGGCTCAAGCCAAACCGGCGCGGGGCTCGGCCCTCCGCAAGCTCTGGCCCTATATCTGGCCGTCCGGTCGGCTTGACTTGATGCTGCGGATTTTCGCAGCCATCGCGTTGATGCTGATCGCGAAGGTCGTCACGATCGCGGTTCCCTACTCCTTCAAATGGGCCACTGACGCCTTGACTGGCCCGGCGCGGGCTTCCCTTGTGCACGTGCTTGCGGGTCCGCTGGCCTTCACGCTTCTCTATGGCGGTCTGCGCATATTAATGGCGCTCCTCAGCCAGGCGCGCGACGCGATCTTCGCCGATGTCGCGATGCATGCCGTGCGCCGTCTCGCCCGCGATGTATTTTCGCACTTGCATCTGCTGTCGCTGCGCTTTCACCTCGAACGCAAGACCGGTGGCCTCACAAGGATTCTTGAACGCGGCCGCAATTCCATCGAGACGATCGTTCGCACGACGATGCTGACGGCGGTCCCGACGATTGTCGAATTCATTCTGATCTTGGCGGTTTTTCTCTATCAATTCGATTGGCGTTATGCCGCCGTGGCGACTTTGATGATCGCTGCCTACATGGGGTTCACGACCGCGGCGACCAATTGGCGGATCGCGATAAGACGCGCGATGAACGACAGCGATACCGACGCAAATACCAAGGCGATCGACAGCCTGCTCAATTTCGAGACGGTCAAATATTTCAATGCCGAGGAGCGCGAGGAGGCGCGCTACGACAAATCCATCGCCCGCTACGAACGAATGAGCATAAAGACCTACACGTCGCTTGCCTTCCTCAACGCTGGGCAGGCGGTCATTTTTACATGCGGGTTGACGGCCGCGATGGGGATGAGCATCGCCGGCATTAAGGCCGGCACTCATACGGTCGGCGATTTCGTCCTCATCAATGCGATGATGATTCAGCTCTATCAGCCGTTGAACTTCATGGGCGTCGTCTATCGCGAGATCAAGCAATCGGCGATCGATATCGAGATGATGTTTGCTATTCTCGCCCAGCGTCCAGAGGTCGAGGACCGCGCGGGCGCAAAGCCGCTTGCCGTGACGAGCGGCAAGCTTGTGTTCGAGAATGTGTCGTTTCACTACGACCCGCGCCGGGTGATTTTGAAGGACGTGAGCTTCGAGGTTCCCGCCGGCAAGACCGTCGCGATTGTCGGACCCTCTGGAGCCGGCAAATCCACCCTGTCGCGCTTGATTTTCCGTTTCTACGAACCCTCGGCCGGGCGGATCGCCATCGACGGTCAGGATATCGGGATGGTAACCCAAACTTCGTTGCGCGCGGCGATCGGCGTGGTTCCGCAAGACACGGTACTTTTTAACGACACGATTGCCTATAATATTCGCTACGGCCGGTTTGACGCGAGCGACGCCGAGGTCCGCGAGGCGGCGCGTCTGGCGCGGATCGGCCATTTCATCGAACATATTCCTGGAGGTTACGAGGCGCAGGTCGGCGAACGCGGCCTAAAACTCTCGGGCGGCGAAAAGCAGCGCGTCGCGATCGCGCGCACCATTTTGAAGGCGCCGCCAATTCTCGTCCTTGATGAGGCGACCTCGGCGCTCGACTCCTTTACCGAGGGCGAAATTCAGGACGCGCTCGATCTCGTCGCCAAGGGCCGGACGACCTTGGTGATCGCGCATAGGCTTTCGACAATCGTCAATGCCGACGAGATCATCGTGCTCGACAAGGGCAGGATCGTGGAGCGCGGCGCGCATGGCTCGCTGCTGGCGCAAGACGGCATATATGCGGAGATGTGGAGACGCCAGAACGAGGTGAGGCAAGCCGAGGAAACCTTGCGCCGCGCGGCGATCGAGGAAGGCGGCAGGCTGAGCATCAAGATCGAGCCGGAGGGATCGTCCGAGGCGGGCGGCGAGCCGGGAGAGGAAGCGGTGCTGGACAAGGACCGGATCATGCCCAGCCTGTGAGGGCACATGAGCGCATATGCCGGGGAATCCGCTCGCCTTTCAATATGCAACTACCGCCAGTGAATGGTCCGTGCTTGTCAACGCTCCCATTCCTTGCCAAGCGCATCGGCGCGAAGGCGTTTCAGATGGCCGAGGCCGCCCGCGTAAAGCGCTCGGTTGTGTTGCGTTCACGCCAAATCCAGGAGAGACGTGCGTTTTGATCATGACCCCCCAACAAGCGGGAGGTTCGGGACATGCCAGTACCAGACGAATGTCTGATGTCACGGCACATTTCCCATGATACGATGGCACATTCCCGATAATCCGGGGAATGCCGGTCATAACATTTCAGGAGTGCTGTGCATGCCGCAAATTCAGCAATTCTCCTTCCATATGGTCGACGTCAAACCGGATAACGGCAGGCTAGCCGTTCCGGCTTTCTTCGTCGAAAGCACTGCACCCGACAATATCGACGACAAAATCGGCACGCTTGCGACGCCGGAAAACTGCACACCCTCGCAAATCGACAACATCGTGGAAATGCTTGCCCAGCAGGAAAATCCGAAACTGGCGATTACCGTGCACGGCTTCAACACGCCACGCAAGAAAGCCTTGGAAATATATGCGAAATCCTTCCAGGCTGTGAACCAGGACGACGCTATTCAAGGCAGCGGCGCTGTGTGCGTGGGTTACCGTTGGCCATCGGAAAGAATGTTAACCCCGTGGATCAGTGGATTCACCGCCGCGCCTTTGTTTCTTCTTGGGATTTTGGCCGTGGCGCTCGCCGCCTTTTATCTAGTGAATTTCTATTTCGAAATTTGCGACTGGTGGAAAGTTGCGCGCATCGCCGTCACCGCCGTGACAGCAATGATGGCCGTCGTACCAATCACCCTGTTTTTGTTGCGGCTCATCGTTTATTTCCGCGACGGCTACCGCGCCACGACTTACGGCGTGCCCGATCTTGTCAATCTTATCCGCCTGTTAGACGACCAATTGTCCGAGAAACTTGAATCACGCCCTGGCGGCGCAAGCGACGGCAACGGCAGAAGGGTGGACCTTTCGTTCATCGGCCACAGCATGGGCGGTTTCGTCGTCACAAATGCCGTGCGTATTCTTTCGGACGTGTTCTCGCCCGAAGCGATGGACGCCTTGAAACATGGCGTAGGCGAGCTGGGAAGCGCGGAGGAGCGCCAGAAGCGCGAGCGCAGATCGAAGATCGGCAAGAGCTTCCGGTTGCGCCGCCTGGTACTGGTGTCTCCAGACATCCCCGCGGAGGTTTTGTTGACGGGCCGCGGCAATCCGTTGCAATCTTCGCTGAACCGCTTTCAAGAGGCGCATCTTTTCAGCAACGAAGGCGACGAAGTTTTGCGCGATGTTTCGACGACTGTTAATTTCTTTTCGCTGCCCACGAAATGCCGCGGGTTCGGCTACCGGCTCGGCAACGCCGGCGTTTTGACGGGATGGGGCGTCTCCGAAAATCTGAGGCTCGATAGTTTGCGCGTAGGCTCGCGTACGCTTCGCGAGCTTTATGCGGCGCTCGACGCGGCCCCGGCCAAGGGTTCCTTCGCCGAGAGGCTGACCTATTTCGATTGCACCGACAGCATCGACGAGGAAGGCAAAGGCGTGGTGACGGACGCGGTTCGCGGCGCGTCAGTAAATCTGTCCTGGCTCGGTCATCTGCGCCTTCTGTGGGTTTACTTGACGGGCAAGGCTGACGTTCACTCGGGCTATTTCCTGAAACCCAGTCTCGTCCGCCAGTTGATTTACCGTTTGGCCTGCATGGGCTATGGCGATAGTGAACGGTTTTACAACGGCCCAGCCGCATTTAGCGAGCTCTGTAAAAAGAACCAGATCAAGGCCTTGAAGGCTGGCGCTACAACGGTGGCCTCGACTTGCGCGGAAGACAATGCCCAGGCGGCGTCCACGCTACGAGACGCGCCAGCCATCGCGCCCTAAACCTGACAAGGACGCGGCACTTCCACATCGACTGGACGGCGTTGCCGCCGAAGCGAGCGATGGCCATCAAAATAAGTTGGAACAAGTCCTTATCGAAAAAGATCGACGGCTTTTCCGCAAGGTATCCGGCCGCCGATGCTCGCCGCCGCGGGGTCAGAGCATGGCTTCCGCGGCGTTGTCCGTGTGGCGTTTGGTGAGCGCCTCGCGCAATTTTTCCATGGCCCGGCACTCGATTTGACGGACTCTTTCCTTTGAAATGCCGAGGCGATCGCCCAAGGATTCGAGCGTCGACGCTTCTTCGGCGAGGCGGCGTTCGCGGAGAATTCGCCGTTCGCGTTCGGAAAGCGCGGTCAAGGCCTCGTTTAGCCAGGCAACGCGCCGGTCGGCGTCGAGGGCAAGACCAACCACCTCGTCGGGGCATGGGTTGTCGTCGACGAGCATCGCCATTCGCTCCACGCAGGACGCAGACTCACTCTCCAAGATCGGCGCATTCAAGGACACGTCGGGACCCGAAAGACGCGCGTCCATGACCTCGACATCCGAGCGGGACACGCCGAGCGCATCGGCGATTTGACCGAAAATTTCCGTCCCGGTGCGCGAATTGCCTCCCTGCGCCAATTTCGCACGCAGCCGGCGAAGATTGAAAAAAAGCGCCTTTTGCGCCGAGCTTGTTCCGCCGCGTACAATCGACCAATTATGCAAAACGTAATTTTGCATGGAGGCGCGGATCCACCACGACGCATAAGTCGAAAAGCGCACCTCGCGGTGGGGATCGAACCTAGCGGCGGCCTCCAAGAGCCCGACGTGGCCCTCCTGGATCAGATCGGCAAGCGGCACGCCGTAATGGCGAAAACGCACCGCAAGCGCGATCACGAGCCGCATATGTGCCCGCGCGAGCTTATGCATGGCCGCTTCATCGGCCTGATTTTTCCACCGCAAGGCAAGCGCACGTTCTTCGTCGCGGTCAAGATATGGAGCGGCCATCGCCGCAGCGAGGAGATGCTCGCTTACCTCGGCTAAGTGAGCCATGATCAATGCACATCCCGTTCAAAAGCGCCGAGTCTCTCACAACGCGGCGACTTCCTGGTCCGTCCGCCGCGAAACGGAAAAACATCTACCCTCCGGCCGGAACTAGCTCCGGCCTGCGAAGTCTTGCCTTTAAACGATTGCCAGGCGTGACAGGTTCCTTCCACACAGGACACATGCGCGCCGGGGGGTGTAGTGTTTGCCGCTTGACCGGTGGCGCCGGAACCTGGTTTCGCGCTAGCGCTCGCACCCGAAGATCGTTTAAGATCAACTGATTTCGAGCGCGACGAGATTGGCTGCGAGTGCCAGCTGTTTCTGCTGGCTGCCGTGCATAAAAATTTCCTCCTCGAAGCTTACCGCTTGCCCATTGGCGGTCTCGCCATCATATTTTAGAATAGTTCGTGTCCCGCTATCGAGCTCCGGCCTTGAACCGGACGTTTGGGGGAATTGCATGTTCATCGAGACCGAAGCCACTCCCAATCCCGCAACCTTGAAATTTCTGCCTGGCCGCCCGGTCTTGCGCGAAGGCACGCTCGACATCAGAGACGCCGAAGGCGCCGGACAATCGCCACTCGCGCAGGCGCTGTTTTCGATCGACGGCATCTCCGGCGTGTTTTTTGGCTCGGACTTCATCTCCGTCACGAAATCCGGCGGCGACTGGCCGGACCTCAAACCCGTGGTCCTCGGCGCGATCATGGAGCATTTTGTTTCGGGCGAA
This sequence comes from Beijerinckiaceae bacterium, assembly GCA_052386575.1. Taxonomy (GTDB): domain Bacteria; phylum Pseudomonadota; class Alphaproteobacteria; order Rhizobiales; family Beijerinckiaceae; genus Methylocapsa. The sequence continues at coordinate 14,489 of JBQTKC010000198.1, read as the reverse complement.
CCCTTGCTTGCCGGCGGCTTCGACGGCGGCGCCCAAGGCGACGGCGAGGAGTTCTTCGCGGACGGCGATGCCGGGATCGTCGCATCGATCAAGCAACTCATCGAAACACATGTCCGTCCGGCGGTCGCCAACGATGGCGGCGATATCAGATTTCGCGGTTTCCGCGATGGGACCGTCTATCTCGCCTTGAAGGGGTCGTGTTCTGGCTGTCCATCGTCGTCCGCGACGCTCCGGCACGGGATCGAGAATTTACTCAAGCATTATGTCCCGGAAGTGCGCGCAGTCGAACAAATCTAATTTTCGGGATTGCGCCCGGTCCGTATCCGTTTCCAGCGTTTGGCCGAAGTGGGGGCGTGTTTTGAGCTTTGGGACATGAAAATATTGGCGGTCGACACTGCGCTTTCGGCGGTTTCGGCATGCGTCCTAGACGAAGGAAGCGATAGCCCGGATGCGATCGAGACGCTTGCGATGGCGCGGGGCCATGCGGAAGCGCTTTTGCCGCTGATCGGCCGGGTCGTGGCTCGCGTCGAGGGAGGTTTTGCATCGCTCGGGCGGGTGGCGGTGACGGTAGGCCCGGGATCGTTCACCGGGCTTCGCACCGGGATCGCCGCCGCGCGCGCGATTGGGATCGCCTGCAAGATTCCGGTTGCCGGGGTTTCGACATTTGCTGCCTTAGCCGCGCCCCTGATCCTGGAGCAAAAGCCAGGTCTCGTCGCCACCGCGATTGATGCGGGCCGGGGAAATGTTTTTTTTGCCGCTTTCGGAAGGGACGGAAGGGCCGTCCTTCCGCCTCGGATCGCACCGGCGCGGGAGGCCGTCCGCGCGCTTGGGACGGGTCCGGTGCGGCTCACCGGATCCGGCGCGCCGTTGCTCGCAAGCGAGGCTCTAGCGGCCGGGACAGAAACCTTTGCCCGCGAAAACGCGGGATTGGATATTGTTTTTGTTGCTAAACTCGGTCTTCTCGCCGACCCGTCGCTGACCCCGCCGCGACCCTTCTACTTGGCGCCGCCGGGCGCCAAGACGCCAGAGGCGCCACAGTTGCAACCGGCAGCGCCGTGAACCGGAATGATCAGTTGGCCATCGAAATCCGCGCCCTGCATCCGCCCGATCGGCGCCGAGCGGAGCGTGGAATGCGCCGCTATCCACGCGGCGAGTTTCGCCTATCCCTGGCAGGAAGCCGATTTTGAACAGCTATTTGTGGAGCTTGGGACGTTCGCGGACGGGGCGGTCGAAGCCAAGGGAGAACGTCTGGCGGGCTTTGTCCTATCCCGCGTCGCCGCCGGCGAGGCAGAAATCCTGACAATCGCCGTCGCGCCGGAATGGCGCCGGCGCGGAATCGCCACCAGTCTTTTGGCGCCGCACCTGTCCGGACTCGCCGCGGCCCAGGTCGACCGGCTGTTCCTCGAGGTCGATGCCGAAAACACCGCCGCCCGCGCTCTTTATGCGAATTTTGGCTTCGAGCAGGTGGGCGAGCGTAAAGCTTATTACCGCACCGGCGGCGGCCCGCTGGCGGGGGCTCTCGTTTTGCGGCGCAACCTGCTATAATGTGCTTTGTCTAGGGAAGGCTTTCCTTTGCCAGTTTCTTCGTCCCAATCTTGGACAAACCGAAGTTTAGGGCAAGGAAGCCGATTTTGATAATTCCCGAATGGAGCGCCTGGTGAGTCCAAAGACGTTAGAGATTTCTTTGCCGGACGACTTGGCGGCCGAAGTTGCATCGGCGGTCGCGCGTGGCGAATTTGCTTCGGAGAGCGACGCCGCCCTCGGGGCAGTCGCGGAATGGCGCGTCGAGCGCCTGGCAGAGACGATCGGGGTCGAGAAGCTTCGGCGCCTTTGGCAGGAGGGGGTCGACAGCGGGCCGGGACATTCCATGTCAATCGAGGAGATAAAAGCGGAGGCGCGGCGCCGGTTTTCGCGGCCGTAACACAGTGCGCATCGTTCGAACCGATCGCGCCGAAGAAGACCTGATCGACATCTGGACATACATCGCCTTGGATAATGAACGGGCGGCGGATCGCGTGCTAGTGGTAAAAACCAAACGCAAGAGTCCTGAGCGTGATGAACTCTAAAGTCAAAGGCTCGGCCTCACAGTGCATGTCATACGCGGGCTTGACCCGCGTATCCAGGCGACCAGCTGCGTTGTTGGATGCGCGGATCAAGTCCGCGCATGACGGCGCTCCAGAGAATGCAATGGGTTCAATGCGTCTGATTCCATCCACTAGACGAACTTGAGAGGAAGACGATATTGTTAGCGCATAATCCGAACATCGGGCGCGAACGGTTTGACACCGCGGCTGGAATGCGCAGCCTGGTCAGTGGTTCGTACCTGATCTTGTATCGAATTCTCACCGATGAAGGAAGTAGTCCGCTAGCATGACCATGCTCATCGGGAAAATACCACCGGTTGGAAGGCCGGCGTCTGAGAATGGTTCAGGTGGCTAGCGAGGGGGGTGAGGCGGCTCCGAATCCGATGGCTGGTTCATCGTGAAGTTCTCCTGCCGCCTTAAAAGGAAAGCAATGCCGGTTTTCGATCGATTGCGTGCCGCCCGAGGCGTTTCCGGCGAACCCGGAATAAGCCCGCCACCCCGCCGCCTGTTCGTGAAGTCATATGGCTGTCAGATGAATGTCTATGACGGGCAGAGGATGGCCGATGTTTTGGCGCCGAAAGGTTTTATCGAGACCGCTCGTGTCGAGGACGCCGACGTTGTTATTTTGAATACCTGCCACATAAGGGAGAGCGCCGCCGTAAAAGTTTTTTCGGAACTGGGCAAGGTCCGCGCGCTTAAAAGCGCGCGCGCCGCGGCCGGGCGGGAGACCAAAATCATTGTCGCCGGCTGCGTCGCGCAGGCCGAAGGAGAAGAAATTTTCAAGCGCCAAAAGGCGGTGGATATCGTCGTTGGACCGCAAAGCTATCACCGCTTGCCCGAGCTTTTGCGCCGCGCCAAGACCTCGCACGAGGTCCTCGACACGGATTTTCCGGCCGAAAGCAAGTTCGATCACCTCGCCGCGCCTGGCCCGCGCCAAATTCGCAAGCGTGGCGTCAGCGCCTTCGTGACCGTGCAGGAAGGCTGCGATAAATTCTGTACGTTCTGCGTGGTGCCCTATACGCGCGGCGCGGAAGCCTCGCGGCCGGTCGACGGCATCGTCGCGGAAGTCGAAATGCTGGCCTCCGCGGGCGTTCGCGAGGTGACCCTCATCGGCCAAAACGTCAATGCCTACCATGGCCAAACGCCGGACGGCGCCTTCGCCTCGCTTTCCGTGCTAACCGCACGCATCGCCGACGTGCCGGGCATCGCCCGCATCCGCTACACGACGAGCCATCCAGGCGACATGGACGCGGGCCTCATAGCGGCGCATCGCGATCAACCAAGCTTAATGCCCTTCCTGCACTTGCCGGTTCAATCCGGTTCCGACAAAATCCTCGCCGCGATGTACCGCCGCCACACACGCGCCTTCTACCTTGCAATCATCGCCGATATCCGAGCCGCGCGGCCGGACATCGCCTTGTCCTCCGATTTCATCGTTGGCTTTCCTGGCGAAAGTGAAGAGGATTTCGCGGCAACCTTGGATTTGGCCGAAAAGGTTGCCTTTGCGAACGCCTTTTCGTTCAAATATTCGCCCCGCCCCGGCACCCCCGCGGCGTTGCAAGACCAGATCCCCGAATCCGTAAAGTCGGAGCGGCTCGCGCGGCTTCAGATGGTCCTCGACGCGCAGCGGCGGACATTCAATCGCAAAATGGTTGGGCGCACGCTCGATGTGCTGATTGAAAAGCCTGGCCGGCACGCGGGCCAAATCGTGGGCAAGTCGCCCTATTTTCAGGCGGTTCAGGTCGAAGGGAGTCTTGATCGCATCGGCGAAATCGTTCGCGCCGAGATCGTCGCCGCTGGCACCAATTCGCTATTCGGGCGTCTCCTGCCGGACCTTGCCGCGCGCGAGGCCTTTCGTTGAAACCAGCGGACCGTTCAGCACCGTCCATGCGGCAAGAATTCCAGCGAACTCCTGGCAAGGACGCCGCCACCGAGATAACCTTGGCCTTCGACGACAATCGCCATGCCTCGCTCGTCTTCGGACAATACGACCAGAACCTTGCCAAGCTCGAACGCAGGCTCGGCGTGATCGCCAATGCGAACGGCAATCACGTGACGATCAAGGGGCCGGCGGCGGCGTGCGAACGTGCGCGGCTGGTCTTGGAAAATCTCTATGCGCGGGTGGAGCTAGGTCAGCCGGTCGGGCTCGGCGATGTCGATGGCGCGATCGAGGAAGGCGCCATGCAGGGCACTCTGTTCCCGAAGGAGGACGAGGCTGGGCGCGGCGTTTTCGAACAAATCGGCACCCGCCGGCGCGGGGTTGTACGCGCGCGCAACATGGCGCAAGACCTTTATCTGCGTGCGATGAAGCGCAACGAGCTGGTTTTCGCCGAGGGGCCAGCAGGCACCGGCAAGACGTGGCTTGCCGTCGGCTTCGCGGTTCTTTTGCTGGAACAAGGCGCGGTCGAACGTCTCATCTTGTCGCGGCCAGCGCTCGAGGCGGGCGAGAGGCTTGGTTTCCTGCCCGGCGACATGCGCGACAAGGTCGATCCTTATTTGCGGCCGATCTACGACGCGCTCGGCGATTTCATGGATGCCCGTATGCTCGAACGCGGCATGCAAATTGGGATGATCGAGGTCGCTCCCCTCGCGTTCATGCGCGGGCGAACCTTGAGCAACGCCTGCGTGCTGCTCGACGAGGCGCAAAACGCGACCTCGATGCAAATGAAAATGTTTTTGACGCGCCTGGGGGAGGGATCGCACATGATTGTCACCGGAGATCCGTCGCAAACCGATCTGCCGCCCGGTCAGAGGTCGGGGCTTAGCGAGGCGATCGAACTTCTCTCCGGGCTCGAGGGAATAGGCCACGTCGTCTTTCGCGAAGGCGACGTCGTCCGCCATGATCTGGTGCGGCGGATCGTCGGCGCCTATGAGGCAGCGGCGCGGTCAGCCAAAGGCGAGGGACGTAGGCCATGAATCCGGTGATCGACGTTGCGATCGAAGCTGAAGTTTGGACATCCCTCGAAGAACCTTCGCAACTTGCAAAGGCTGCGATCCTCGCGGCAATCGCGGAAAGCGGCGTCTCGCTCGCCGCGCACGCCGAAATCAGCGTCGTGCTCTGCGACGACGGCTTTATCCGCGGCCTCAACCGCAAATGGCGTGGAATCGATCGGGCGGCCAATGTTCTTTCATTTCCGGCCGGGGGCGGTGCGGCGGCGCCGCTGCTCCTTGGCGATATCGTCATCGCGTTCGAGACCACATCAAAGGAAGCCTCCGCAGCAGGAAGGCCGCTGCGCGATCACGTCGCCCATCTTCTGGTGCATGGCTTTTTGCATCTGATCGGCCACGACCATGTCGGGGCGGCCGAAGCCGAGACGATGGAGGCGCTGGAGCGCGCGATTCTCGGAAGGCTCGGGATTGCCGGCCCTTTCCGGGAATCGTTGATCGAGGAAGCAGCCGGCGCCAATGACTGAACATGACCCTTTGGGCGAGGCAGGTAAAACAGGGTCCGGCGCTAAGCCAAGCCTCCTCGAACGGTTGCGCGCTTTGTTCGGCCTCGGCGGGGCGTCGATTCGCGACGACATCGAGGATGCTCTCGCGGACACATCGATCGAGGAAGATATTTCCCCGCAAGAGCGCGCGTTGTTGAAAAACGTCCTCGCCTTGCATGAAGTGCAGGTCGGCGATGTGATGGTTCCCCGCGCCGATATCGTCGCCACGCCGCTTCAAACCAAGCTCGCCGATGTGCTTGAGGTCTTTCGCACCGCTGGCCATTCCCGCCTGCCCGTGCATGGCGAAACCCTCGACGATCCGCGCGGCATGGTTCATATTCGCGATTTTGTCGCCTATCTCGGCGCCGCCCCGATCCCCTCGCATCGGACGGAAAGCGCGGCCGGGCCGCCGCCCGCGGAGCTGGGGGACGAAGAAGGCGCGAGCTGCCGCTTGCCGCGCCGCGGCTTGGATTTGCCGTTATCGCAGGCCAATATTTTGCGCCCGGTTCTGTTTGTTCCCGCATCCATGCCGGCCCTCGATCTACTGGTGAAAATGCAAGCCACGAGAACCCACATGGCGCTCGTCATCGACGAGTATGGCGGCACCGAAGGCCTGGCGTCGATCGAGGACATCGTGGAAATGATTGTCGGCGATATCGAGGACGAACACGATTCCGGCGAAAGCCCGAAGATCGAAGCCGCCGCGGACGGCAATTTCGTCGTCGACGCGCGCGCCGATCTTGGCGAGGTTTTCCGTGCGATCGACGCCGACCCCGACCTGATCGGCGACACGGGCGAGGTCGATACCTTGGGGGGGCTCGTCACGGCGCTTGCGGGACATGTTCCGGCGCGCGGCGAAATCATTATCGCGGACGGCATCGAATTCGAAGTGGTGGATGCCGACCCGCGCCGCGTCAAGCGGGTCAAGATCCGCATACCCGGCGCGCGTCCGCCCCCAAGGCAAATCGCGGACAATCCCGCGCCTAGCGGGCTTGCCAAACAAGGCGGCCCCCCGGAGAAGGGTGGCCGATAGTTCCTTTCGCCGTCACGTCAGCGTGCGGTTGCGTCAATATCACGCTTGCGTTCGAGAAGGCCCGCCATGCTCGCGCTCGCCGCTTCGATCATTCTCGCCTCTGGCTGGCGCCGCCGCCTGATCGCGCTTTCCTCCGGCGCCGCCGGCGCGCTTACGATGGAGCCTTTCAACTTCTTCCCGGCGCTAGTGATCCCGATGACCGTCGCCGTCTGGCTCATCGACGGATGCGTGGAGACGCGCAAAATGCCGGCTGGGCCGCGGTTTCGTTTGGGCTTACCGATTGCATTCCGGCGGGCCTTCGGCGCCGGCTGGTGGTGGGGCTTTGGTTATTTCCTGGCGGGGTTCTGGTGGCTTGGCGCGGCGTTTCTCGTCGAGGCGGACGAATTCGCCTGGGCCTTGCCGCTCGGCGTTGTCGGTCTCCCCGCCGCGCTCGCGATTTTTCCGGGTCTCGGGTTCTTGTTCGCGCGGTTGCTTTGGATGCCTGGCGCTGGCCGCCTTTTTGCGCTTGCCGCCGGATTGAGTTTTGCGGAATGGCTGCGTGGACATGTGTTGACCGGATTTCCCTGGAACATCTATGGCATGGCGCTTGGCGGCAATCTGGTGACCGCGCAACTTGCCTCGCTTGCCGGACTTTACGGCCTGACCGTCATCGCCATCCTTATTTTTTCCACGCCAGCGGTACTCGGTGAAAAATCCGCGATGCAAGGTGCAAGACGCCGGTTGCCGCCGCCAATCGCCGCCGCTGCCCTGGCCTTCGCCGGGATTTGCGCATTTGGCGCCCTGCGTTTGGCGGGGACAAGTGTGGACCTGGTCCCCGGCGTAAAATTGCGCATCATGCAGCCGAATTTGACCCAAGACGCAAAATTCCGGCCGGAAAGTAAAGCCTGGATATTGTCGCGTTATCTGACCCTGTCCGCGCGCGGGAAAAAATCAGATTATTCGGGCCTCGAGGGTGTCACCGTGCTCGTCTGGCCAGAATCGGCATTCCCGTTCATCTTGTCGCGCGATGCAGGTGCCCTTGCCGAAATCGGCGCGGTTTTGCCACACGATACGGTTCTCGTCACCGGCGCCGCGCGCGCGGACGATAAGGCAAGCCGGTCCGCGTCCGGCCGCACCCAGTACTTTAACGCGATTCAGGTCGTTGCCAGCGGCGGCCATATTATCGACAGCTACGACAAGGTGCATCTCGTGCCGTTCGGCGAATATTTGCCGTTTGAGGCCGCGTTCGATCGTCTCGGCGTGCGTCAGTTCGCGCATATCCCTGGCGGGTTCGACGCGGGTTCAAAATCGCAGGTTTTGGTTGTGCCTGGATTGCCTCCCGTCGCGCCGTTGATTTGCTACGAGGCGATCTTTCCGGGCGAGGTTATACCCTCCGAGGTGCCGCGTCCGGGATTGCTTCTCAACGTCACGAACGACGGATGGTTTGGGATGACAAGCGGGCCTTACCAGCATTTCGCGCAAGCGCGGCTCCGCGCAATCGAGGAAGGATTGCCGTTGATCCGCGCCGCGAACAGCGGAATCTCCGCGATTGTGGATCCCTATGGCCGCATTTTGGCCGAACTGCCGCTCGGCGCCGAAGGCGTGCTCGATGGCGGTCTACCACAAACAATCGCGCCGCCGGTTTTCGCGCGTTTTCCGTTCGTGAGCACATTCTTCGTGTGGATCGCCGTGCTCGCGATCGCCGTGTCCCGCCGCTGGGGCATCGGATGAAAAAACCCGCGCGCGTCGGCCGGAGATGTCGAATCCGGCGCCGCACGTAGCCCACCTGATTACAATCGCAGCACGGATAAGCCGAAACCTCGGGCGGGCCTAAGCGGCGCCTTCAGAGCCGGAATTCCTCGCCCAGATAGAAACGCCGGACATTCGAGTCTTCGACAATCTTGGCCGGGGTCCCCTCGACCAAGACGCGGCCAGCATGAACAATGTAGGCGCGATCGATCAGTCCCAAGGTTTCGCGGACATTGTGATCGGTGACAAGAACGCCGATGCCGCGCCGTTTCAGGTGCTGTACTAGAAGCTGAATATCGGCGACGGCAATGGGATCGATCCCGGCGAACGGTTCGTCCAAAAGCATGAAGGACGGCCGGCCCGCCAAGGCGCGCGCGATTTCGCAGCGCCGCCGTTCGCCGCCAGAGAGCGCGATCGAGGACGTCTTGCGCAAGGATTTGAGATCGAACTCGTCGAGCAACGCGTCGAGCTCGCCAGCGCGCTTAAGCTTGTCGGGTTCGACGATTTCAAGGACCGCCCGGATATTGTCCTCGACGTTGAGACCGCGGAAAATCGAGGCTTCCTGCGGCAAATATCCGATGCCGAGTCGCGCGCGCCGGTACATTGGCAGGCGCGTCACATCGTGCCCCGCGAGTTCGATCGTTCCGCTGTCCGGCCGTATCAGTCCGGTAATCATGTAAAAAAGCGTGGTCTTGCCGGCGCCATTTGGGCCGAGGAGGCCAACCGCCTCGCCGCGCTCCACCATCAAGCTCACGTCCTCGATAACGTGGCGGGCCTTGTAGGATTTGCGCAAATGATGAACCGCCAGCGCCTCTTGCGCGCGCGTTTCCGGCTCGTTTCCGCTCGTCGACTCGCGGGGCTCCTCTCCGCCGAGTTCCAGGCAATCCCGCGCTGAGCGCGGGCCCCCCTGCCCCGCGACATCGAGATTCGCGGCGATCATCAATGCGCCATCTCCGGTGCAAAGCGGCGGCTCGGAGCCAGGCCGCAACATGCCGCGCAGCCGAGCGAAGGCGACGAAAGGAAAAAGGGATGGCCACGGGCGCAAATTAAGAAAAATCGCGATTCGGTCACCGGCAATTTCCGCCTCATCGACCCAAAGGATTTTCGGGTTCTGGCGTGACCGGGGTATATTTCCCTTCAGACAGGCTCCATTGGCCACCCAACAGCAAAAGGTAATCTCCGCGCCACGCTTTGGCAAGGACAACGCACCGGATCCCGTCAAGTTACCTTCAGCCGGTCGATGGCGGCCGAACCCAAGACCGTGGCGCTTGCCGGCGCGCTTTTCCTTCTCCTCCGTTGATCTAATTATCCAGCCCCGCGATGGCGCGGGCAAAATCGCGCGCCTCGAAAGCCTCTAAGTCGTTCACGCCTTCGCCAACCCCGATGAAATGCACCGGAAGCTTGAATTTCTCGGCGATCGCAACGAGGATGCCGCCGCGCGCGGTTCCGTCGAGTTTTGTCATGACAAGTCCGGTCACGCCGGCGGTACGGCCGAAAATCTCGACTTGCTGGATCGCGTTTTGGCCGACCGTCGCATCCAGCACAAGAAGCACGGCATGTGGAGCGGTGGAATCGACCTTTTTCATGACGCGGATGATTTTTTTTAGTTCGGCCATCAGCTCGGCCCGGTTTTGCAGCCGCCCGGCGGTGTCCATCAGCATCACGTCCGCGCCGCGTTCGCGCGCTGCCTTGATCGCGTCAAATGCCAATGCCGAGGCATCGCCGCCTTGTTCGCGCGCGACGACCGGACACCCAACGCGCTCCCCCCAAATGCGCAATTGCTCGATCGCGGCGGCGCGGAACGTGTCCCCGGCGGCAAGCAAGACGCTATGGCCGTTGCTCGAAAATCGCGCCGCGAGCTTGCCGATCGTCGTTGTTTTGCCCGATCCGTTCACTCCGGCCACGAGAATGACGAATGGTTTCTTGGCCTTATCGATCTCCAGCGGCCGCGCATAAGGGGCTAGCGCGCGCTCGACTTCCGCCGCGAGGACCGCTTTGACCTCCGCAGCGCCGACATCCTTGTCATAGCGGCCATGGCCGATCGCTTTCGCGATCCTTGCCGCCGTCGCGACGCCGAGATCGGCGCGGATCAGCACGTCCTCCAAATCGTCGAGCATCGAAGCGTCGAGTTTGCGCTTGGTGAGGATCGTGGCGAAACCTTCCCCGATCGAGCCGGACGAGCGCGACAAGCCATCGCGCAGCCGTGTCCACCAGCTTCGCGTTGGCTCGGCAAGGGGCGGAGCTACCGGAGTTTTTTCGCGCGCGGGGGAGTCTGGCTCTACAACTTCGTCTTGCACCGGGGCGGAGAGGTCAGGCTCCAAAGCTTCGTCTTCCGCCGGAATTTCGGGGGCGAATGGCGCGGAATGAGCGGGGACGACCGCGCCGCCGCCCGGCGCTTCGTGCGACGGAGCTGCGATCTGAGCCTCCGGCGGCGGGGTTTGCCTTCGCCGCGACCGCCATCGATAGACGACCCGGACCGTTGCGCTCACGATCCACCAATAGGCGGCGCCCAGAAGGAACGCGGCGGCGAGTTCAATTGCCCGCTCATGCCCGACCGCAAAGTCGATCAATTGGCTCCACATGAATCGGTGCTCCCTTGGCTTTGCGTCTGTCTTTCATGGCGTAATCTCCGCCGGCACGTCAACGCCAATTCGCTTCGTTCAAACAACGCGGAGATTGCGCCCCCCTTCAAATTTCAGCCACTTCTACTACGGCACCAGGAAGTTCAAGGTCGCAGGCTCTCCTTCAGCGCGCGCCACCATGAAAGATCCGTGCCCTTTTATGCATGGGAGACGTCCGGGGCGATCAGCGAACGAGCCACGGCCATGGTCGAAAGCCTTTCGTCCCAAAAGGCGCATGGGCGCCCCGCTGGACGGCGTTTCATTGCCTGGACCGAGGGGCACCGGAATCGCGAAACAAATTGACGATAGGATAGCGCCTGTCGCGGCCAAAATTCTTGCCTGTCACCTTTACGCCAGGGGCCGACTGGCGGCGCTTGTATTCGGCGAGATACAGCAGCCGTTCGATTTTTTTCACGGTTGCGAGATCGTGTCCCTTCGCCACGACATCGGCAACCCGCATTTCGTTTTCGACAAGCCCTTCGAGAATGGCGTCAAGCACCTCATAAGGCGGCAGCGAATCTTGATCTTTTTGGTTTTCGCGCAGTTCGGCGGACGGCGGTTTGGTCAGAATGTTTCGCGGGATCACCTCGCCGTCCGGTCCAAGCGCGCCCTTGGGCTTCCAGCGGTTGCGGAGCTCCGCGAGCCGGAAAACCTCCATCTTATAAATGTCCTTGATCGGATTGAACCCGCCGTTCATGTCGCCATAGATCGTCGCGTAACCAACCGACATTTCCGACTTATTGCCGGTTGTCACGAGCATTGGACCAAATTTGTTGGAAACCGACATCAGCACGGTTCCGCGCGCGCGGCTTTGGATATTTTCCTCGGTGGTGCCGGCGGGCATTCCCTTAAAAAGCGGCGCAAGCACCTTTTCGAAGCCTTCAACCGCGGGCGCGACCGGCAATATATCGTAGCGAATTTTTAGCGCGCGCGCACATTGCTCGGCGTCCGCAAGAGATTCATTCGATGTAAAGCGATAGGGAAGCATAAGGCAATGGACACGCTCGGGTCCAAGCGCATCGGCCGCCATCGCCGCGCAAAGCGCTGAATCGATTCCCCCCGAGAGCCCCATGACGATACCGGGAAAACCATTCTTGTTCACATAATCGCGAAGGCCGAGGACACAGGCTTTGTAGTCGGCTTCGTCGCCCTCCTCGACGTCGCAACGCGGCCCCTCGACGCAAACAAAACCGTTTGCTCCACGTTCCCAAACCGTCCTCGCGACCATGGCCGCGAAAGCTGGAAGTTGGAACGCGCGGGAGAAGTCACTATTGAGACCGAAAGACGCGCCATCGAAGACAAGCTCGTCCTGGCCGCCGCACTGATTGAGATAAACGAGCGGCAATTTGCTCTCGCTAACCCGCGCAACGGCGACCGATAACCGCTCGTCCGCCTTGCCGCGCCAGTAAGGCGAACCATTGGGAACAAGGAGAATTTCGCCGCCCGACTCGCTGATGCATTCGACCGGGTCCGGGCCCCAAATATCCTCGCAGATGGGGATGCCGATGCGCACGCCCCTGAACGAGACAGGCCCCGGCATCGGCCCCGGCGTAAAAACGCGCTTTTCGTCGAACACACCATAATTCGGCAAATCGGCCTTGAAACGGATCGCCTCGATGCGGCCTTTGTCGAGGAGGGCATAGGCGTTGTAGCAACGCCCATTTTCTCCCCACGGCAATCCAATGAGAATCGCCGGTCCGCCATCGGCCGTTTCAGCCGCGATCTCTTCGCAACCAGCACGGCACGCCTCGACGAAGGCCGGTTTTAAGACGAGATCCTCGGGCGGATAGCCCGCGACAAAAAGTTCGGAAAACATCACGAGATCGGCGCCAAAGCCGGCCGCCTCGGCACGGGCGGCGCGCACGCGCGCGACATTGCCCACGATATCGCCGACCGTGCAATCGATTTGCGCGAGGCCAATGACGAGGCGGTTCGCGGGGCCCTTCTGGCTCGTTGTCATAAAGGGACCTCGTGCCGCGCGTTCCATCCGCCGTCAGGCGTTACTCCGCGGCATCGGCGCGGCCGCGTTCGATCCGTTCCGCCTTTAAAAGCTCGGCGACGAGAAAAGCCACTTCGATCGCCTGCTCGGCATTGAGCCTTGGATCGCAATACGTATGGTAGCGGTCATGCAGGTCCGCCTCCGAGATGGCGCGCGCGCCGCCGGTGCATTCGGTGACATTCTTTCCGGTCATTTCGAGATGCACGCCGCCGGCGTAAGTGCCCTCCGCCCGGTGGATCGAAAAAAACGCGCGGATCTCGCTCACGATCTTGTCGAATGGCCGCGTCTTGTAGCCGCTCGCCGCCTTGACCGTATTGCCGTGCATCGGATCGCAGGACCAAACGACGACGCGCCCTTCCCGTTGCACGGCGCGGATCAGGCCCGGCAGCCGATCGGCCGCCTTGGCGGCGCCAAACCGGCAAATCAAGGTGAGACGGCCGGGCTCGTTCAAGGGATTGAGAATGTCGATGAGGCGCAGCAATTCGTCCGGCGAAAGCGTGGGGCCGCACTTGAGCCCAAGCGGGTTTTTGACGCCGCGTGCATATTCCACGTGAGCATGGCCAAGTTTGCGGGTGCGGTCGCCAATCCAGAGCATGTGACCCGCAGTCGCATAATGATCGCCGGTCGTCGAATCGATCCGGGTCAGCGCTTCCTCGAAGCCCAGCAGCAAAGCCTCGTGCGAGGTGTAAAAATCGGTCTGGCGCAATTCCTGATGCGCCTCGGGATCAAGCCCAATCGCGCGCATGAAGCCAAGCGTCTCGGTGATCCGGTCCGCGAGTTCCTGATAGCGGGCGGACTGAGGGCTGTCCTTGACGAAGCCGAGCATCCAGCCATGCGCGTTTTCGAGATTGGCATAGCCGCCCGTGGCAAAAGCGCGCAGCAAGTTCAAGGTTGCCGCCGACTGCCGGTAGGCCATCAGCTGGCGCGCGGGGTCGGGCGCGCGCGCGCAAAGGTCAAACGCAATGTCGTTGACGATGTCGCCGCGGTAGCTCGGCAGCGCAACCCCATCGATCGTCTCAACCGGTTCCGAGCGCGGTTTGGCGAACTGACCGGCGATGCGGCCGAGTTTTACCACCGGCAGGGCGGCGGCAAAGGTCGTGACCACGGCCATTTGCAGAAACACCCGGAAAAAATCCCGGATATTGTCGGCGGCGTGTTCGGCAAAGCTCTCCGCGCAGTCGCCGCCTTGCAAAAGGAAGGCTTCGCCCGCGGCGACCTTGCCCAGCATACGCTTCAGCTTGCGCGCCTCGCCCGCGAAGACGAGCGGCGGAAACCCCGCGAGCTGGCGCTCGACTTCGGCCAGCGCAGCCTTATCGGCGTATTCCGGCACCTGCTCGATCGGCTTGCCTCTCCAGCTCGACGGTGACCAAGGATCCATCGGCATTCCTACTCACTCCCCGAGGCAGACGCCCCACAGCTTAAAAATTCTAACATGCCTTGGAGCGTGTTTCAAAAGCATACGCCTAGGCGGTGATGTACGGGAGTTTGTGTCAGCGGTGAGAGGGGGTACTCGGGCGGGTTGTCGAGACTCACCGTCAAGGAGCACCCCCAATGCCACATTGCGTGACGATCCAAAGCTTACCAGCGGCGTTC
>JBQTKC010000197.1:0-16020 GCA_052386575.1 Beijerinckiaceae bacterium | reverse complement strand
AGTACAATCGTTTCGGATCAGTCAGATCAAGCCCGTAGTTAAATAGTCATGCTTTTGCCAATGCAATCTGCTTTTGCGCGCGCTCCACGCCACCGGCGGGGGCGATTCAGCCCGGCAGGGCGCGCACCTTGATTGATAGCAATTCCCGCGGATCGGCGCTTTGGCCGGCGAACAGCAAAAATTCGCCTGGCTCCAAAACCGGTTTTAGATCGCTCCCCGGAAACGCGAACGCCGTGGCGGCGAGCTTGACGCAAACAGTTCCGCCTTCGCCCTGACGCAGAGCAATCTTGCCCACGCCCTTGAGTTCGAGCACCGGCCGCGCCACGCTCGCCACGACATCGCGTGTGAACAGGAAGACCGTTGCTTCCCCGGCGGCAGGGCCGTCATTGTGGACGTCCACCTTGATGGTCAATTCGCCGCCGGGTTTGAATTCGGCGCTGCTTGTCCGCAAATTGGTCAAGGTGAAGCGGCTATAGCTCAAGCCGTGCCCAAAAAAGAACAGCGGCCCAACCGGCATGTCGAGATATTTGCTGGTGTAATGATCGTCGGGATTGGCGGGCCGGCCGGAAGGCCGCTCGGCGAAGAAAATCGGCACTTGGCCAACGTCACGCGGCCAAGTGACGGGAAGCCGCCCGGCGGGATTGAATTTCCCGGTCAGTACGTCCGCGACGGCATGTCCGGCCTCCGCGCCAAGGAACCAAGTGGCGACGACGGCCCGCGCCTTCTCGACGATCGAAGGGATCGTTAGCGGCCGGCCCGAGGAAATCAGCGCGACGACCGGCTTGCCGAGTTCGAATATGGCTGCCGCAAGCGCGCTTTGGACACCGGGCAGACAAGGGTTCGCCCGGCTCGCCGCCTCGCCGCTCATATTGGCGGCCTCGCCAAGACATAACAGGACAAGATCGGCACCCCGGCAAATTTCCCGCGCGGCGGCGATGCCGGATGTGTCTCCGCCAGCGATGGTCACGCCCGGGGCAAAAACAAATTCGGCATCGGGCAGCGCCGCGGCGAGGCCTTCGCGACTCGTGACGGCATCCGCGCCGCGCCCCGCCGCGGCCCACGGCCCGAGCAACTCGGCGCGCGCATCGGCGAGCGGACCGATAAGCGCGACGCGGCGCAAGCTTGGCAACAACGGCAATGCATGGTCGTTGGTAAGGATGACGATCGACCGCCGCCCCGCCTCGCGCGCAAGATTGCGCCGGGCCATGGCATCACTGCCAGTGGCGGCGCCCGCTGAGCCGCGCCGGTAGGGATCGCCGAACAGCCCGAGGCGCTCCTTGAGCGTGAGCACGCGGCGCACGGCGGCGTCCACCATATCAATCGCAACGAGACCGCGCGCCAGCGCCTCGGGCAAGCCCTGGCTGTAGGCATCGCTCATCATGTCGATATCGACGCCGGCCAAAAGCGCGGCCGCGGCCGCCTCGACGAGATCGCCGGCGACGCCATGGCGGAGCAATTCCGCGATCGCGTTATAGTCGCTGACGATCACGCCCTCGAAACCGGTGTCCCGGCGCAGCCAGCCGCGCAGCAACGGAGCATGGGCAGTCATCGGGGTGCCGGCGATGTCGTTGAAAGCCGGCATGATCGCGGCGCAGCCGGCCGTCACCGCCGCCGCGAAGGGAGGCAAATAGACCTCGTGCAACTGGCGGTCGGAGACATCGACCGATGCATAGTCGCGCCCGGCGATGGCGGCGCCATAGGCGCAGAAATGCTTGGCCACGGCGGCGACCGCGCCGGCGCCAGCCATACCCTCGCGCAAGCCAGCGCCTTGGAAGCCGCGGACCTTGGCTTTAGCAAATTCCGCGCCGGCGAACGGGTCTTCGCCCGGCCCCTCGGCAATCCGCCCCCAGCGCGGGTCGCGCGCGACATCGAGCATCGGCGCGAAGGTCATGCTGACGCCGTCGGCCGCCGCCTCGATCGCCGCCGCGCGGGCGGTCTCTTCCCACAGGCGGGGATCGAAGGAAGCCGCCTCGGCGAGCGGGATCGGGAAGATGGTTTTGTGCCCATGCAGCGCGTCGAAACCGATCAGCAACGGAATGCCAAGCCTCGTCTCTTCCAGCGCGATTTTCTGGACGGCATGCACCTCCCGTACTCCCCAGATATTGAGGAGGCTGCCGATCCGCCCGGCGCGAATGCCGTCAGTTAGCTCGCCGGCCAGGATTGGCCCGGTGACGGCCTGGGCCGCGGCCGTCATAACGAGCTGGCCGATCTTTTCTTCAAGCGTCATCGCCGCGAGGAGCGTGTCGATCCTATTCAACTGCGGGCTCTCATACGAAGATCGCGCCGGCGGAACGGTTTGGCGCGATCTTCGCTAACGCTCGCTCGCATTCCCCCGAACCGTGCTTGTATGCCGTCATTCTCACGCACCGTCACCAAATTCCGCGCATTGCGCGTGCAATTTTCAAATTGCCGTCTCTCTTGCGTTTGGCCTCCATGATGGCCGCGTTTAATTCGCCGCCGAAAATGAAAATGGCCGCGATCATGTAGAGAAAGACGAGCGCGATCATCACCGACGCGAGACCTGCGTAGGTGGCGAAGTAATTGCGCGCGAATTCGTGGAGAAAGGAACCAAACGCAATGCCCGCCGCAATCCACATGGCGGAGGTCAACAAAATTCCGGGGACAACGCCGCGCAACGGTCTCCGCCCGGCGGGCAGAAACTTGTGCGCGAGGATAAGCGTTAGCAGAAGCACCAAACCCGCGATCGCGAAGCGGCCGAACGTGATCAGTCTGTTGAGCGGCTCTAAACCGGGGGCGTAGTGCAGCACGGCCGCCCAGATCAAGGGTGCGAGGACCACAAGGAAAGCAAGAGTCAAAAGCGCGAATGCACCAACGAAGATAAACCCAATCGATTCAAGCCGCAACAGCCACCACGGCCTGGCATCCCGGACTTCATAGGCGCGGTTGAGCCCTATCCGGACCGCTTCGACGCTGCTCGACGAAAAGTAGAGGGAAAGAATGACGCTTATTGTGAGGAGGCCGCTCCGTGGTTGCGTCAACACCTTGTGGATTTCGTTCGCTATGGGGGCCGCTACCTGTCGCGGCCAGGCCTGCAACAGAATGTGCGCCACTTCCTCGGCCAGGCTTTTCGAGCCAAAAAAGCCGGCAAGCGCGGTCACGAAGATCAAGAACGGGAACAGCGACATAAGTATCGATAAGGCGATGTGGCTCGCAATGGCCCAGCCGTCGTCCCGCGAAAAACGCATGGCGGCATCGTAGAGCACCTTATAGACATCGTTGAGCACCTTAACGACAAAGCCCATCGGTCCGCCTCGTGCCGGCCAAGATTTAGCGAAACGCCCGGGCGGATTTTCAGTTGCGATCGAGTACCCCTGCGGCGGACAACAATTTATCAGCCTTCCAGAATTTTTGTGGCGGCTCATTGGCACCCCAGGGGTCAGCCGGCATTGCCCGGATGCCGGAGATTTGACCGCGGGGCGGGCGCAATGTTGTCTGTCAGGTGTCCCCCTTTTTGCGGCGCGCGGCGCCCGTTCCATATGCCAGATTGCCCGGACGAATGCCAAGATTTACCGCTGCTCCAATGGCAAATTAGGCTTCCCCCTCCCGGTTCGTGTTTCTGAAGCATCATGCTATGGTGAGCCGGCCGGAAATGGAAATAAGTGCACATGGACAAGCAGACGAATACACCTCCCGCGGCTCGGGCCAAGGCGGCGGCGAAAGATGAATTCGTGCCGCAAGCTTGGATGATGATAAAGACGTTCTGGTGGGATTCGCCTGGGCGCAACAATCTGTTCTTGCTTGGAGCAGGGATCTGCACGGTTGTTGCACTGACAGCCTATTCCCAGATCGAGCTCAACTCCTGGAACAAGCCTTTCTACGACGCGCTCTCTCTCAAGGATTTCTCCGGGTTTTTGCATCAGCTCTTGGTTTTTGCCGTGCTCGCTGGAGCATTGCTGGCTTTGAATGTTGCCCAGGCATGGCTTCGCGAAATGACCAAATTGAAGGCGCGCGAGGACCTAACGCGTGATCTCTTTGATCAATGGCTCGTGCCCAGGCGCGCGTTTCGCCTCTCTAAAGCCGGCGAAATCGGCCAAAACCCAGACCAGCGCATCCATGAGGATGCCCGTCATCTGGTGGATCTCTCGACCGACCTCGGCATTGGCTTGCTCCAAGCGACGCTACTTCTCGTATGCTTTATTAGCGTATTGTGGACCGCTTCAAGCGGGATATTGTTTTCCGTCGCCGGCATAAGCTTCGCTATGCCAGGCTACATGGTTTGGTGCGCGCTGATCTATGCCGGAATCGCGTCCTATGGAAGCTGGCGGGTCGGGCGTCCGCTGATCGCGCTCAACGCCGAACGCTACGCGCGCGAGGCGGATCTGCGGTCCGGCCTCGTGCGGGTCAACGAGCGCACCGAGGCCATTGCCCTTTATGGCGGCGAAGCGGATGAGAAGGATTATCTGAACCGCGAATTTGGTCAGGTCATTTCGATGATGCGGCGCCTGGTCAGCGGGATCACGCGCCTCACCTGGGTCACCGCGGGTTATGGATGGTTTACGATCGTCGCGCCGTTCATCGTGGCGGCGCCTGGATATTTTGCCGGCGATATGTCGCTCGGCGGCCTGATGATGGCGGTAGGCGCCTTCAATCAGGTGCAGCAGGCGCTGCGCTGGTTTGTCGATAATTTTAGCGTGATCGCCGATTGGCGGGCGACTCTGTTGCGGGTCGCGAGCTTTCGTCTTGCGCTTCTCGAGATGGACCGGCTCGGCCACGAGGCTGGCAGGCTTGAGCTTGTTGCGACGGCCGACGACAGGCTTGTGTTCGACCAGATCGGCATCGCCTCGCCCGGCGGCTGCACGAGGCTGAACGAGAAGAATGCCGTGATAAATCCGGCTGAGCGGGTTTTGATCGTCGGCAAAGAGCGCGGCGGCAAGTCCATTCTCTTTAGTGCGATCGCTGGCCTTTGGCCGTGGGGATGCGGCCGCATCTTGTTGCCGCCGGCGCACTCCATGATGTTCATCTCGCAACAAGACTATATGCCTCCGGACACGCTGCGCGGCGTGCTTGCCTATCCAGCCGAGCCCGCCCAATTCACGAACGAGGAATACATGGCCGCGCTGGAGCGGATGGAGCTCGCCCATCTGTCGGCGGGGCTCGATCGCGACGCGCGCTTGGAACAGGAATTGACTCGCGAGGAGCAGGACAAGCTCGCCTTCTCCCGGCTCCTGCTGCATAAGCCGCGCTGGGTCGTGCTCGAGGAAGCCATCGATCACCTCGACGAGGAAGCGCGCGGCTTGGTCCTCGATATTTTTGGCCGGGAACTGGCGGACGCGGCGATCGTCAATATCGGCGAGGCGAACACGCAGCGAGGCTTTTTCACCCGCGTCCTCCACCTGATCGAGGACCCGGAGGGCGAGCGCTTGGCGCCCCGCGCCAAGGTTCCCGTACAACAAGCGAAACAGAAGGCCGCCGCCGTCTGACCGCCGAAATTAGGAATTGCCAATCAATGCGAGCCTCGAGCAAATCTGCAATAGACATCAAGCCCCGCAAGGGCTTGCCGGACACGGCGCTCGTCGAACTTGTCCAGCGCCAAACATTCCGGTTCTTTTGGGAGGGGGCGCATCCGCTCTGCGGCCTTGCGCGGGATCGTACCGGTCTCGCCATGGACCCCGATGACGATCTCGTCTGCACGGGGGGGTCGGGCTTTGCCGTCATGGCGATCATTGTCGCGGCCGAGCGCGGCTGGATCAAGCGCAACGAAGCCTTGGACCGTCTCGGCCTCATCCTCGGTTTTCTCGAACGGGCGCCATGCTACCATGGTCTGTTCCCGCATTACCTGAATGGCCGCACCGGGGCGGCGATAAGGTTTGGCCGCAAGGACGATGGTTCCGACATCGTCGAGTCGGCGTTTCTGTTTCAGGGCCTGTTATGCGCCCGCCAATATTTTGGTGGGGACGATCCCGCCGAGAAAAGGCTTCGCGACCAAATTACCTGGCTGTGGCGCGACGCCGAATGGAACTGGCACGTGCAGGGCGGCCGGCACGCCTTGACCTGGCATTGGAGTCCTAATAACGGCTTTAGCCTCAACCACGACATCAGAGGCTGGAACGAATGCCTCATGACCTACGTGCTCGCCGCCGCCTCGCCCACATACCCGATCTCGCCCGCCGCGTATCACGACGGGTTCGCGCAAAGCCGCACGTTTATCAACCGGCGCCGCTATTACGACATCGATCTGCCGCTCGGCCCAGACTTTGGCGGGCCTTTGTTCTTTTCGCATTATTCCTTCTGCGGACTCGATCCGCGCGGGCTAAAGGACGCCTATGCAAGCTACTTCGACCAAAACGTCCAGCATACTCTTATCAATTACGAGCACTGCGTCCGCAATCCCAACGGCCATAAGGGCTTTGGTCCATCATGTTGGGGCTTGACCGCGAGCGACGATCCGGAAGGCTATGCCGCACATTCGCCCGCCAACGACAATGGCGTAATCACTCCCACGGCGGCGCTGTCGAGCTTCCCCTATGCGCCGGAACAGGCGATGCGCGCGGCTCGCTATTTTTATGATGTTCTCGGAGATAGAATTTGGGGCCGCTTCGGCTTCACCGACGCTTTCAGCGAGACGCATAACTGGTATGCAAGCACCTATCTCGCAATCGATCAGGGGCCGATCGTGAGCATGATCGAAAATTCCCGGAGCGGGCTTTTGTGGAAACTGTTCATGGCCGACCCCGATGTCAGAACCGGGCTGGCGCGGCTGGGCTTTTCCAGCCCGCATGTGAGTTAGTGGATGGAATCAGACGCTCCGAACCCGCTGCATTCTCTGGAGCGCCGTCATGTGCGGACTTGATCCGCGCAACCAACAACGCGGCCAGTCACCTGGGTACGCGGGTCAAGCCCGCGTACGACGTGCGCTGGGAGGCTGAGCCTTTGACTTTAGAGTTCATCACGCTCAGGACTCTTGCGTTTAGTTCTCAGCACTAGGAGGCAAGCCGATGACAGCGGCCGGGGCGGCTACCGGGGGCGTTCCGGGCGACGAAACGAGTCCTTTGCTCGCTTGGATGGCGCGCCAAAACGCCGTTTCGGCAGCCTCGCTGCTTGGCGCTATTTCGGCGACGCATCTCGTCAAGGAGCGGCGGGGGTTTGGCCAAAAGATCCGGCCCGCGCGGGGATCGATATTGGCTTCGACCGCGATCGGCTCCTGGGATCCGGACCCCGACTATTTCTTCCATTGGCTGCGCGATTCGGCTCGCGTCGTCGATGCCTTGCGGCATGTGATTGCCGAGGGAGCCTGCGCCGTGGAGGGGCTTTCCCGTTGCAACGAGTTTGTCGCGTTCAGCCTCTCTCTCAATCGTCTCGACGGAGCCGGCTTTTTGCGGCTTGCCGGCGATTTCAGGAAAAATGTTGAGCCGTTCTTTTTGCAATACCTGCGGGATGATAGCGATCTGCAAAAAATCACCGGGGATCGTGTTCTTGGCGAGCCGCGGTTCAACCCGGACGGTACGCTCGATATTTCCAAATGGTCGCGCCCGCAGCACGATGGCCCGGCCTCGCGCGCGCTCTCCCTGATCCGCCTTTGGCCTCTCGAAGCCTTCGATGACGTGGCCCGTGCGCCGATGCGCGCGCTTATCCTGACCGATCTCGGCTTCATCTTCCGCTCCTGGCGTGAGCCCAGTTACGACATTTGGGAGGAAGAGCTGGGGCACCATTACTACACAAGACTCATCCACCACGCGGCACTCGCCGATGGCGCTGCTTGGGTGGAAGAAGCCGGCATTGACGAACCGCACGCGGAAGCGTACCGCGACGCGGCGCACGAGATCGCCCAAACCTTGGACGAATATTGGTGCCCGGAGAAGGGCTTTTATGTCAGCCGCCGCGGTGTCGAAAACGGGGTGAGCGGCAAGGAACTCGACTTCGCGACGATTCTCGCGGTGATCCACGCAGGGCGCAAAGAGGGCGCGCACAGCGTTCTCGACCCAAGGGCCATGGCGACGCTTGCGCGGCTCGAAGAGCTGTTTGCAACGACCTATTCGATCAACCGGGGCCTCGCCGAAAGCTTTGGCCCTGCCATGGGGCGTTATACGGACGACCGCTATTTTAGCGGCGGCGCCTATTATTTCTCAACGCTCGGCGCGGCGGAATTTTACTACGCTCTCGCCGAAACGGCGGCGAGTGCGGTTGTTCCAGTAACGGCGGATAATAGAGAATTCATGCTTCGGCTGGGCGCGGCGGATGATTCCTTGACGCACCCGGCGGCGCCGCCAGAGCATCGAAAGCGCCGTTTTGCGGCCTTGCTCCGGCGCGGCGATCAATTCATGGCAACCGTTGCGGCCTACACCCCCGCTAGCGGCGAGCTCTCGGAGCAGTTCGACCAGGCAACCGGCGCCCAGACCTCGGCCAAATCGCTCGCCTGGAGCCACGCGGCCTTGATCACCGCATTCGCGCGTAGAAAAGCCGCCGTCCGCGCCTGCAAAAGCGCGGCACCGTGATCGACAAGCTCGAATTCTTGATCGCGTTGGCGCGGGAACGCAATTTTAGCCGCGCCGCGGACAGCTGCGGGGTGACCCAGCCCACCTTGTCAGCGGGCATCAAACAGCTTGAAGGCACATTGGGCGTGCTGCTCGTCAATCGCAGCTCACGCTTTTATGGACTGACCGCGGAAGGCGAACGCGTGCTCGAATGGGCAAGGCGCATCGTCAGCGACGCGCGCGCCATGCGCCAGGACCTTCATGCGGCGAAGACCGCGCTCGCCGGGCATTTGACGCTCGCCGCCGTGCCGACCGCGCTCCCCATGGCGGCCGAACTCACCGCGCCTTTCCGGGCCAAACATCCGGACGTGCGGTTCACGATTCTGTCGAGCACCTCCAGTGATATCCTCTCCATGCTCGACGATTTCCGGATCGATGCGGGCTTGACGTATCTTGACAACGAGCCGCTCGGCCAGCTCCGCGCGGTGCCGCTTTATCGGGAGCGGTACAGGCTCTTGACCTCCACTGGCAGCCCGCTCGCCGAGCGCACGGAGGTGACTTGGGCGGATGTCTCGCGCATTCCCCTCTGCCTGCTCACCCCCGACATGCAAAACCGCCGCATTATCGACCGGCTCCTGGCCAATTCCGCCGTTCCGCCGCCTATCGAATCGAACTCGATGGTGGTCTTATTTTCGCATGTGCGGAGCGGCGGGGGCGCGTGCATCGTGCCGGAAAAGCTCGCCAATCTTTTGGGCGTGCGCGAGCCCCTGCGATCGATTCCGATCACCGAGCCCCGCGAACTTCATATTATCGGGCTCGTTTCGCCGCATCGGGAGCCATTTCCGCCGTTAACCCGGGCGCTCGTCGCCGAAGCAAACAGGCTCTCCCTGCCGCAAAATCGCGAATTCTGAGCGACCCTCATCGATAAAGGTTTTGTTTTGCAGACCTTTCGATTGATAGACGATCCTTATAAGTTTACGAGACTATTTTATTGATTTTTGTGGGCCAAAGGGCCATATGGCACGAATGCACAAAAAGGACGGGAAACGCATGCGCGAGCCCTCTCCTTGGAACACCGAGCGCGCGAGCGAGATCATTGCCGAACATGCCGGGCTTGAAGGTCCGATGCTTCCGATCCTGCGCGCCTTGCAACAAGAGTTCGGTTGTGTCAGCGACGCCGCCGTGCGGCTTATAGCCGAGGCGCTCAATCTCACCCGCGCGGAAGTGCACGGCGTCGTGACGTTTTATCACGATTTCCGCCGCGAACCTTGCGGCGCGCATCTTTTGCAACTTTGCCGGGCCGAAGCCTGTCAGAGCATGGGCAGCGAGGCTTTGGCGGCGGCCTTACTCGCCAAACTTGGCGTCTCCTGGCATGGCACGACCCGCGACGGCCAATTGACGGTCGAGCCGGTCTATTGCCTCGGCCTTTGCGCCACGTCGCCGTCGGCTCTTCTCGATGGCGAGCCACCTGGACGGCTGAACCCGGGCAAAATCGACGAGGCTCTGCGCTCTCGGGGGATTTGCTATGCAGTGAAAGGGAGAAAGTTATGGCAAAGGTTGTGTGCGTACTTTACGACGATCCTGTCGATGGTTATCCGAAATCCTATCCTCGGGACGATCTCCCCAGGATCGATCGCTATCCGGACGGTCAGACTCTTCCAACGCCAAAATCGATCGATTTCAAGCCCGGCACCCTGCTCGGCAGCGTATCCGGCGAGCTGGGCTTGCGAAAATACCTCGAATCCCAGGGCCACAAGCTGGTTGTGACCTCCGACAAGGACGGTGCGGACTCGGTCCTCGAGCGCGAGTTGCCCGATATGGAGATCGTCATTTCGCAGCCGTTTTGGCCGGCCTATATGACCGCGGAGCGGTTCGCCAGGGCCAGGAAATTGAAGCTTGTGATCACTGCTGGGATCGGCTCCGATCATACCGACCTTCAGGCGGCGATGGACCATGGCGTAACCTGTGCCGAGGTGACCTACTGCAATTCAATCAGCGTTTCCGAGCATGTGGTGATGATGATACTCGCGCTCGCGCGCAACTACATCCCGTCGTATCAGTGGGTGGTGCAAGGCGGCTGGAACATCGCAGACTGTGCAGCGCGCTCCTATGACATCGAAGGCATGCATGTCGGCACCGTCGCATCTGGACGCATCGGCCTAGCTGTGCTGCGCCGCCTCAAACCTTTTGACGTGCATCTGCATTACTACGATCGCCACCGCCTTCCGGAGGCGGTCGAGAAAGAGCTCAACGTGATGTGGCATCCGTCCGTCGAGGATATGGTCAAAGTCTGCGACGTCGTCACCATCAACTGTCCGCTGCATCCCGAGACCGAGCATCTCTTCAATGAGGCGATGATTTCGAAGATGAAGCGCGGCGCCTATATCGTGAACACTGCGCGCGGAAAAATCTGTGATCGAGACGCAATCGCGCGGGCACTGCAGAGCGGGCAGCTCGCGGGCTATGCCGGGGATGTATGGTTTCCGCAGCCGGCCCCAAAAGACCATCCGTGGCGCACCATGCCGCATCATGGGATGACGCCCCACATCTCCGGAACATCGCTCGCCGCGCAGGCGCGCTACGCCGCCGGGACGCGCGAAATCCTCGAATGCTATTTTGAAGGCCGGCCAATCCGCAACGAATATCTGATCGTCGACAAAGGCAAGCTCGCTGGCGCCGGCGCGCATTCCTACAGCGCCGGAGACGCGACGAGGGGGTCTGAGGAGGCCGCCAAGTTCAAGAAGGGTGCCTAGTATCTGATCGCGGAGGAGCGCGGCACATGCTTGCGCCGCGAACCGCCGCGTGAATCAGGTACTCGATGTGGAGCCTCAACAGGTTGTACTCGGAAAAGGCCGAGGCGGCTGAGCAGCGTTCATAGCTCAAAGGAAGTTGATCATGCGTTATCTCGGCGGCGTCTCATCGAGCGGCGTGTCGAAGTGTACGGCGAAGAGATCTTATATAGTCGTGGCTCTTATTATAGTCGTCCGCTAGAGAGCGGATGTTTCTTTATATCTCCGATCATCCGCTCGATTGCCTCACCTGCGCCGCCAACGGCAACTGCGAGTTGCAGACGGAGGCAGGCAACGTCGGGCTGCGCGATGTGCGCTACGGCTACGCGGGCGCCAACCACCTCGCCGACACGAAAGACGAGTCGAACCCCTATTTCAGCTACGATCCGGCGAAATGCATCGTCTGCAACCGTTGCATTCGCGCTTGCGAGGAAGTTCAGGGAACTTTTGCCCTCACCATCGATGGGCGCGGGTTCGGGAGCCGGGTTTCGGCGGGGCAAATGGAGCCCTTCCTCGAGTCGGAATGCGTATCCTGCGGCGCTTGCGTCCAGGCCTGCCCGACCGCGACTCTCGTCGAGAAGTCGGTGATCGACATCGGCCAGGCGGAACATTCGGCGGTCACGACCTGTGCCTATTGCGGGGTCGGCTGCAGCTTTAAGGCCGAAATGCGGGGCGAAGAGCTCGTTCGCATGGTTCCCTACAAGGATGGCAAGGCAAACCATGGCCATTCCTGCGTCAAGGGCCGCTTCGCGTATGGCTACGCGACCCACAGGGATCGCATTCTCAAGCCGATGATCCGCGCCAAGGTTTCAGACCCCTGGCGGGAAGTTTCATGGGACGAGGCGATCGGTCATGCCGCCTCTGAGCTCAAACGCATCCAGGCGAAATACGGCAAGCATTCGGTCGGTGCCATTACGTCCTCGCGCTGCACCAACGAAGAGACCTACCTCATCCAAAAACTCGTTCGCGCGGGCTTTGGCAACAACAACACCGATACTTGCGCGCGGGTCTGCCATTCCCCAACCGGTTACGGACTGAAAACTGCCTTCGGCACCTCGGCCGGGACGCAAGATTTCGATTCGGTCGATGCAGCAGATGTGGTCATGATTGTCGGGGCCAACCCGACCGATGCGCATCCGGTGTTCGCCTCACGGATGAAGAGAAGGCTGCGCGAGGGAGCCAAGCTCATTATCCTCGACCCCCGCCGCATTGATCTCGTGCGCATGCCGCATGTCGAGGCTGATTTTCATCTGCCCTTGCAACCCGGCACCAATGTCGCGGTTCTGACCGCGATTGCGCATGTCATCGTGACCGAAGGTCTGGTGAACGAGGCGTTCGTGCGCGAACGCTGCGACCCTGAGGAATTTCAGGAATGGGCGGAGTTCGTGTCGGAAGCCCGCCATAGTTCCGAAGAGGTCGAAAAAGTCTCAGGCGTTCCAGCCGATACCATCCGCAAGGCCGCGCGGCTCTATGCCTCCGGCGGCAATTCGGCGATCTACTATGGGCTCGGCGTCACCGAACACAGCCAGGGTTCGACCACGGTGCTGGCGATCGCCAATCTTGCGCTTGCGACCGGAAATCTTGGCCGCAAGGGCGTCGGCGTCAATCCCTTGCGCGGCCAGAACAATGTTCAGGGCGCCTGCGACATGGGTTCCTTCCCGCATGAGCTCGCGGGATACCGGCACGTTTCCGACGATTCCGCGCGCGCGATCTATGAGAATTTGTGGGGCGTCACGCTCGACAAGGAGCCTGGCCTGCGGATTCCTAATATGCTGGACGCGGCGGTCGAGGGCACGTTCAAGGGCATTTACATCGAGGGCGAGGACATTCTCCAATCCGACCCCGACACCCATCATGTGGCGGCCGGCCTCGCTGCGATGGATTGCGTGATTGTCCAGGATCTTTTCCTGAACGAGACGGCGAATTATGCGCATGTGTTCCTGCCGGGCTGCACCTTCCTCGAAAAAGATGGGACCTTCACCAATGCCGAGCGGCGCATCGGGCGCGTGCGTAAGGTCATGAGCCCCAAGAACGGCTACGCCGATTGGGAGATCACGGTGAAGCTCGCAGAGGCCATGGGCGTGCCGATGAATTACAGCCATCCAAGCGAAATCATGGACGAGATCGCGGCGACGACGCCGTCTTTCGCGGGTGTCTCCTTCGCAAAGCTCGACGAAATGGGCTCGGTCCAATGGCCGTGCAACGAAGCCGCACCCGAGGGGACGCCGATCATGCACATCGGCGGCTTCGCGCGGGGCAAGGGCAAGTTCGTCCTCACCGAATATGTGGCGACCGACGAGCGGACCGGGCCGCGCTTCCCGCTGCTGCTCACGACCGGACGCATCCTCAGCCACTATAATGTCGGGGCGCAGACGCGGCGCACGGCGAACGTCGCCTGGCACGAAGAGGACCGTCTCGAAATCCATCCGCACGACGCCGAACAACGCGGCGTCCGCGATGGCGATTGGGTGAAGGTTGCGAGCCGCGCCGGGGAAACCACTTTGCGCGCACTCGTCACTGAACGTGTGGCGCCGGGCGTCGTCTACACGACGTTCCACCATCCGACGACGCAGGTCAATGTCGTGACCACGGAATTCTCCGATTGGGCGACCAATTGCCCCGAATACAAGGTCACGGCCGTGCAAATCTCGCGTTCGAACGGGCCAACCGACTGGCAGGAGCGCTACCGGGAACAGGCCGAGCAAAGCCGCCGCATCGCCGAGACCGTCGAAGCCGCGGAATGACCGGCGGCCTCATGGGCGACGGCAAGCCGCCGCCACCCGCGCAAAGCGTGGCATGTCGCGTGTGGCGGAGCGGCGCGATGGCGGCGTCCACGCGTGCGGTGCCGGAAGAGACGGCAATCGCCTTCACGTTCAATGGCACGACGCATGCCGTGATGATGGCGACCCCCGCCGATCTCGAGGATTTCGCGGTTGGTTTCGCCCTCACCGAAGGTTTAATTGAAAGTTCAAGCGAGATCGCGAGCCTCGACGTGGTCGCGACGCCGCTGGGCATCGAGCTCAGGATCTGGTTGCCGGAGGAGCGCGCTAAGTCCTATGCCGCCCGCCGCCGCAGCATGGCTGGGCCGACCGGCTGCGGACTCTGCGGCATCGAAAGTTTAGAGGAAGCGACGCGGCCGGCCCCTTTCGTCTCCAACGCGAGCCGTTTTGACTCCGGGGCGATCATCGAGGCCATGGCTTGCCTGCCGGCCGAGCAAAAGTTGAATAGTGCAACCCATGCCGTTCACGCCGCGGGCTTTTGGACGCCATCGCGCGGTCTTGTCGCCGTGCGGGAGGACGTCGGCCGGCACAATGCGCTCGACAAACTCATTGGCGCGCTCGCAAGGGGCGGTATCGCGGCCGCACATGGCATCGTGCTGCTGACCAGCCGGGTCTCGATCGAGCTGATCCAAAAGGCTGCGCGGCTCGGAGTAGCGGTTGTCGCCGCCGTGTCCGCCCCGACGGCCGCCGGAGTCCGCCTTGCTAGAGACTGCGGGATTACCATCGTCGCGGTCGCGCGGGGCCAGGAATTCGAAGTCTTCACGCACCATCAACGCATCATCGGCCGAGCCGCTCACCATGTCGCATGACACGTCGCCCAAAAAACTTATCTATATGGCAAATCAGATCGGAAAATTCTTCGCGCCTCAAGAGCATGAAACGGCGGTCGCTGGGATCGCCAATCATCTCACCAAGTTCTGGGATCCGAGCATGCGAAAGAAAATCGTCCGTCATTTGAACGAAGGCGGCGAGGGGCTCGATCCGCTCGTCCGGGAAGCCGTGGAACGCCTCAAGGCCACGCTGCCCAACGCGGAGGCCGAATATTTCGGTTAGCCTGCGGTCGCGGCCGCAGCGGCATGATCGCGGGCATTCGTCTGAATTGAAGCAGTCAATCCCGATACGTTTCCAGCTCGTCTCGATCTTTCTCGATCAGGTTGAGGTCTAGGCTATTAGGGGAAGATACAAGCTCTTCGCCTCTCCAACTGCCGCTGTCATTTCCCGCGCCCGTCCATGAGGCTGGTAAATTCAACGCTCCGCGAACGCGGCAAACAAACAAATATGCGACAGTTACACGACGAGCCCCGGTGCACTTAAGCAGCTGCGGGGCTCTAGCTTCGGCTTTGCGAAGCGATCTGTGATTTATGCGGATTCTTTGTGCGGCCTAGCTTCCGCTTGGCCTTCGCGGACGCTATCGCACGGCGATATCAAATTTTCGGCGGCGGCGTTTCGGCCGTGCAGCGATGCTTCGCTTCCGCGCCACCGTGACCCCTCGCATGTTGGGGTCAGTTGCACTTCCCCGGTGGAGTCATCGCTCCTCCATTGTGTTCGAACTGCCGAGCTAGCGCGATACGGCGCCTTCCGCATCCAGCCGACTCCTGCGAACACCGGTGGACGCCTTCAGATGCTGCACTTCTTCCGTGCATGTGTCAAATTATTTCGCGCAATTTCGCGTTCAATTGATCGCACGAGGACACGCCAGCCAAGATCGAAAAGGGTGGAATTTAATGCGGGCGGCGACGCTTGCGCCGCTCATTTTGAAGCGCAATTGCCGCGCGCCAGCCACTTTGCGCAAAAGCTAGCCCCTCGGAAAGCCGCGCACCAGTTTGATTGTAGGCCGATCCTCGCCAAATGGCACCGGCCGGCGCTGTTGGCCATGCCGTCAGGGGCGAGGCTGGCCTTTCTCGGGTGCACCCGACGGCGGCGCGACAGCCCAGCGCACGCATTTATCCACCGCTGTTGCACCTTGCGCGCCAAATTCCTTTTCGCAATTCTCCTTGATGCGC
Source organism: Beijerinckiaceae bacterium (assembly GCA_052386575.1). Classification (GTDB taxonomy): domain Bacteria; phylum Pseudomonadota; class Alphaproteobacteria; order Rhizobiales; family Beijerinckiaceae; genus Methylocapsa. Next base: position 16 of record JBQTKC010000197.1, on the reverse strand, counting down.
AGGATGGGATCGCCCC